>CAZXRI010000100.1:2247-4985 GCA_964642765.1 uncultured Methanosarcinales archaeon
ATATCAGAAACCTCAAAAAAAGCTAGCCTGTTGAACTTAGGCAGAATCTTCTTTACAGCCTTTTTTGGCACGCCATTTTCAGACGAAAACAAATTCAGGCTGCCACCGTCTGAAATGCTAAAGTCTGAGAGATAATAAATATAAGCAATCCTCCTTCCCTCAAGCTTATCATCATGGCAGAGAAGAAAATCAGTATCAGAATAAATTGCTCCTGCCATGTCAATCTTTCCAGCCACAAGCTTATTACCAGTAACTTTACCTAAAAACCTGACGAAACTTTCCGACGATAAAACTTCCCTAAACTCAACAAGCACAGGATTTTTTGTTCCAGCAAAATCACTTGTCTGGGAAAGCTTAAACAAATCAGATTCCTTTGGATAAAATTTTTCCTTTGAAAGCGCCTTTAACAATTTAACAGCAATCTCTTCTCTCAAAAAATTATCAACAACAAGGCATGGGAAAGGGATTGCTTTAGAAAATAACCTATTAAATTGGCTAATATTCCTCGATGAAAAATGCTCTTGATTGATATAATCCTGAATGTTTATCTCTCTATTTCGTATAACCTTTTTCATGATAGTTTGCAATCTGCCAGATTAATAATAAGCTTTTCTATCTTCAGAACATCACTATATTTTTAAACCTGATTTGTAATTGACTTGATTATGAAAAAATTTATGCTCCTTTTATTCTTCATAATCTTTCTTTTTGGATGCTCTGCTGAAATCTCCAAAGTAGAAAATTATAATGAGATTAATCAAGAGGTAATTGCCGAGACAGAAACATATCCAGACGAAAATATTGCTCCAGAACCAACTTTTTCTCAAGAGCCAGAGCCAAATTTAGGTCGGCTTTGTTCAGGCAGAGTTGAATGTGATGAATTTTGCATGAGCAATAAAGGAAGATGTATGGACTATTGCTCTAAGAATCCTGAGAACGAGCTTTGCCAAACATCCATCAATTATGGAAATGATAATTCTGATAATGTTTGTTCAGATGGCTCAATAATGTTTGACTATCCCCCTGTAAACTTAGACGAGATAACTCGTATTGAGCCAATGGGAAGTTTACATGGAGAGCATGTTGCTCCAATTGACCATCAATACTACCAAAATTTCAATAACAATGAAATTAACATCGAAGTATATTCTCCAGCAAAAGGAGTCATCAGAGAAATCCAGCACATGGGCTCATTCAGGGGAGATTCACAGAAAGAGCCATTTGATGATTATCGTCTTATAATAGAGCATAGCTGTTCAATCTCGACGATATTTATCCACATTGACAAGCTCTCTGATAAGATTATGAAATCTGCTCCTGAATTTGGAAAGTATAAAAGCGTCAGTGTTCCTGTTTCTGCAGGAGAGGTTATTGGATGGTTTGATTCAAATGTTGATTTTAATGTTGTTGATAAAGCAATAACAATTAATCTGATTGAGCCGGAAAGTTATAAGGATGATATGTATCGTCTTCATATTCAGGATCCGTTTATCTATTTTAACGAGCCGATAAAAAGCCAGCTTATCTCTAAAAGTTTGCGAGCAGCAAAGCCAGAAGGCGGATTTATTGACTATGATATAGACGGAAAACTTATCGGAACATGGTTTAGGGAGAACACAAATGGTTGGTCAGGATTAAGCAGGGAAAGATATTGGGCTGATCATTTGGCTGTTGTTTATGACAGCATAGACACAGAGCATATTTTATTTTCTGTAGGAACATTCAAAGGCAAAGCAATGCAGTTTGGTGTTAAGGGAAACTCACCTAAGCCAGATGAGGTAAGTGTTGATACTGGATTGATTAAGTATGAATTGGTTGGTTATCGCCTTTACGACGGAGATAAAGAATGGGATTTCAGGAAATTTGTCAAGGGCTTAAAAATGAAAAACAGCGATTATGTTGCTGGAACAGCATTACTGCAAATGCTTGAAGACAGAAAATTAAAAGTCGAAGTATTCCCTGATAAAACAGCTAATGAAATTACTGGGTTTACTGTGGATGCGGGGATTTATGTGAGGTGAGATGAAACAACACAATCATATCTCTGCTATACTAGTATTTGCAAATGCAATTGCTTCTAATCGACTATAACTTTTCTTTTCAAGTGCCTTAATCGCATTATATCTTTGAAAAATTTCATCAAACACTTGTGCAACATTCATATGTGAATATGGCTTAATAACATGAAATTCTTGCTCTTCTTCAGGATTAAAAGCAAAATCTGAGGGATCTCCTGAATATAATAATCCACTAACTTGTTTATGGGTAGGTAACTTGATTTCATATCTTTGGAGTCTTTGACCATCATACGCGTTTCTCAATTCTGTTATTATTTCAGTAATTTGAGGGTGATCTTTAAGCTCACTGAAATCTCGAGCAGTATCAGTCAAACGTACTAATAGAGAGTGTTCCAATCGGATTGTATTTTTAGGATGAAATAATAACAAATATGACGTTTCATTGGTAGGATCACTTGGAACAATTAATTCTCTTCTTGATTCCATCATTTCAGTGGATGTTGTTACAACATCTAATGCATAAGGTAATGTGTTCCTCATTACTATAGATTCTCCATCAGGAAATAATAGTGATAACCTCCTTTTAGAATCATCTAAAAGATATGCTCCTCTTCCTTGGACATTATAATCCGTCATATTATAAAGAGGTCAACATATAATGTTTAAATAATTTGCTATTAAATGATATATCAATAATTGATAACACAATCAGATTTTTTA
>CAZXRI010000101.1:0-4940 GCA_964642765.1 uncultured Methanosarcinales archaeon
ATAGTTTATTTTTCCGGATGTGTCTATTGTCTTGAATTTGATTGTTGCAATGTCCTTTATTCCGTCGGAGTTTGGTGAGATGTAAGTATCTCCTTGCAGTTTCCCGTCAATCTGCAAGCCTGTTGCTGAATCAAGCTCTGGCGGTGTTACATCAACAGTAAATCTGTATGTTTCTGAGCCAGTGCTTCCGTCTTTTGTTGTGTTTATCTGCAATGTATATTGATGGCCATCACGGAATTGTGGGTTTGGCGGTGATGGGTTTAATGGAGTAAATATGCTTTGAAGCTCTGCTCCTAAATTTTTCCCTTTTAGGTAATAGATTGGCTGTTCTGATACATCAGTTATTTTTCTTCCGTCGAGGAATAGGTCAATGGTGTCTATCTCCTTGAGGAAAGATATCTTGAAATCAGGCATGTTAAATGTAATAAATCCAATTGTTGATTTTATGTCAACTTGCTGTTTCCCATCGGAGCTGGCAAGAATAACTTTTGCAGGAGAGATTACTTTTTAATCAACTGTAAATAACCATTGCTCCTGAAGAATGTTTCCTGCCATGTCTTCTGCCTGAAGCGTGATGCTGTTTTTCCCGTCTGATGTTTGTGATAATTGGAAGTATTTTGAAGCTGCATCTGGAGTGAATGTGATTTTATTCTGGGCTGCATCATAGGTATAAGTTTTCTGGATATTGTTTATGAACAACTTTATGCTGACTTGGTTAATTGCTGAGCCTGTTCCGTCGAGAATTATTGTTAATGGAGCAATGTCTGATGAGATTATGCTGTCTTTAGGCGGTGAGATTGATTTTATTTCTGGCTTTTTGAGGTCTATGTTTATAGGATGTGTTGAAACACTGCCCCAGTTTCCTGCCTTGTCTTTTGCTCTTATGTGGATGTAGAATGTTTTTGATTCTCCTGCTGAGATTTTTATGCTGCTTCCGTAAGAGCCTGTTGAGAAGTCATAAGCGAATTCTTTTTTGGATTTGATTTCATCCAATGCTGCTCCGAGATTTAACTCGTTTTTCAGCTTTCCTGTTGCTGTATCTATTTCAGGTGTTGATTTGTCTGTGATTGCTATGCTGTATGTATCTATGTTAGGCTCGTCTCCGGTGGATAAAGCCCATTTAGTTACTGATTTTGTTTCCTTTGTCCATTGTGCTCCATGAGTTGATGTTGGAGACTGTAAGATTGTTATCAATGGACCTGTTTTGTCGTAGATGAATGTAAGCTGTTTTGTTTGCTTGTTTCCTGCTCTGTCAGAGATTTCGAGATTTATTATTTTTTCTCCTTCTAATGCTCCTAAGCCTATGCCGAATGTCAGCTTAGTTCCGTCTATTTTTAGAGGAGGGCTGAGGGCATAGCTGTTTCCAGTTGCGTCTTTGGCTGTGAGAGTTATTAATGGACTAATCAATGAATCAGGAACATCATTGGTAATCTGCTCGTCTATGAATGTGCTTTCTATCTTGATTATGTTTAAGTCTGTATAGTATCTGTCAGGTGAATCTTGTAATGGATGGAGTTGTGTTTCTATTTTTTTTGTGTTGTCATTGTCATATTTGCTGACTTTGTTTATTTGTAATTCAGGAGTTGATGTGTCTATGTGTAGATAATAGGTAAATGGTTTTAATGTGCCTTCACTTGAACCGAGCTTTTTCGCTACATTAACTACGATTGGATAAGTCTTTGTGCCGAGAATACCTAAGGTTCCTCCTGTAGAGAATTCGTATTTTGTTTGTGAATTTGCCAAGAGAGTCGGTGTTACAGGGTTACCGTCGAAAGAAACTGTCTTGAGGACATTGTCTGTTTGTTTTATGTCTATTACTATTTTATTTATTTCTGCCTTATTATAATAGAGGCGGTTTTCGTATTCTGCTCCGTGTGTAATTGTTTTTGTCAGGGTAATTGGAGATATGTCTTTCTTGAAGCTGATTGCTGGAAGTGTTGGGATTGTCTTAGAGTCAACTTCCAGTGTTATTGTTTGTGGAGGTGCTTGGTTTCCTGCCTTGTCTTTTGCTGTGAATTCTAATGTGTATTTTCCGTCGGGCTTGTCGCCGTAGCTTGAAAACTGATAGCCAAGAATGAGGTTATTTGCTGTGTTCTCTACGCCTATCTGGAGTGTCAGACAATTATAGCTAACAAAAGGATCTTTATTTTCCGGATATATTTTCAAGCAAGTATTTTCAAGCTTTGTTGCATCTATTCCTGCTCCATTGTCAGTTATTTCGACGATAAATCTTCCCAAGTTTGTGATTTTGTCTGTTATTACAGGCGAGGCTCCAGGGCTTGAGATTGTTATTGTTGGAGCTCCTGCGTCTCTTGTTATTTTTGGACCTGCTTGGGTTATTTCATTTCCTAAAGCATCTTTTGCGTAGATTATAGGATAAATTTCTCCTTCGTAATTGTTGAATGTGCCTGAAGAGAATATTGTAGGGAGTATTTCCCATGTGTAAGTGTTACCTGATTTTGTTGGATTTAGTATTGCTATATCTCCTGCATTATTCACATCATCCTTGCTTAGGAATAGCTGAACTGTTGATGCATCAGCGATATTTGCAGATACATCAATTCCTTCTCCTGCACTAACATAGTCTATGCTGCTGGATGTGCTTTTGATTGTGAATGATGATATTGCTGGCGGGGTTTGGTCAATTTTTAGCTTTACATTATATTCCCCTTCTCTACCATAAATTTCTTTAGCTCCTATCGTCGAGAGATATTTGACTGCTTTTATTTTGAGTTCATAAACTTTGTTTTCTGCTGGTTCTGGTAGTGTGATTGTCAAAGTGATTAAATTACCTGAGTTTTTAAGAATAGTATTAAGTTGTGTTGGCGTTCCTGAATCAATTTGGTAGGAGATTATTTTCACTTTTGAGTTTGCTTCTGATAATGCACTTGCGAAGTCTAATGTTATTGTCTGTGATGGATTATTTATAGGATTCTCTGCTGGAGGTAGGTTTAGAGTTGTTGCACCAATTTTGAATACTGGCTGAGCAGGTATTTCGTTGCTGACAAAGAAGTCCCATTCTTTTAATTTCTCGGTTCCACCGTCGTATTTGTTTCCTGCATAGTCGCTGAAGTCAAGGGATATCTTATATTTTTGGATTTTTTCCTCAGGAGCAAATGTTATGTCAAGCTGTTTCTCTATATTTGCACTGATTAGTCTTGCATCTGTTTCGGACTTTTGGACTTTGTTTGTTAATGTGAAATCTGTCTTGCATTCTGATAGTGTTGTATCTTCTGAAAGGTCCACTTTACAAACAGAGAATCTTATTGATTTCTCGTCTATGCCAGATTCTTCTTCTCCTGTTCCTGCTGTATCTTTTATTGTGATTTTGATAGGGACTTTGTTATTAACAGGAGCTATTACGATTGGATTGCGTGATATAGCTGGAGGATATTTGTCATTTGTTGGAGAGATTGTATCTTTGAGGATTATGAGGGAATTGCTCGGTTCTCCAATGTTTACTACTTTGTCTATAGGAACAACTGTGATTTCTGTTCTGGGTGATGTTAGTTTATCTTTTGTTATTGAGAATACTGCTTTGGAGATGTCTGTTAAGGCAGGTAGTGGGGTATATGCTCCAATGCCTTCCTTGTATGACAAGAGATTACCTTCTAATTTGAGTGCATAAAGATTTGTTTCTGTGCCATCTGGTGCTTTGCTTTTTACAAGTGCATAAGATATGTCTGATGTAAATGGAATGCGTATCCTAAGGTCTGTTTTTCCGTCAAAGGCATAGAGATTTTGGGTGTTAGGAATCGGTTTTATGTCAACTGCTGAGATTGCTGTGATTGAAGGGGGGTGAATGTCAAGAACGTATGTGTTTGTTGATTCATCTTTGTTGCCGTCATTGTCATAGGTTTCTGTTCTAAAGATTATTTGGGGGGAAAGAGATGGTTTATATGTTTCCTCGAAGTAAGTTGTTGTTCCGGAGTATACCCTTACATAGATATTGTTGTTAGATTGTTTTACAATATTTAATGTAAATGATTGCCCCCAGCTATCAGAGGTAATATCTGTCGTCTGGGCAACAACACCGTTATTTGCCTTGAACAATGTTCTGTCTGATACTTTTGGAGTAAATGGTGCACCATCTTTCCCCATCCTGAGAATTGCAAGCCTTAATTGCTTGTCGCTTGTGAATGTTACTGTATGCGTACCTGTTCCGATTATTTTTTGTCCATTATCATCAGTAAAAGTATTGTCTATTGATAATTCAATTTGCTGAGGCTCGCTTATATCAAGAATATAGCTGCCTGAATTCCATTCTGCACCTGGTTCTTTGCCTAGTGCTTTCCAGAATATTTTTGTCTTTGTTTGGAATGTTTTTGGTAGTATTTCTGTGCCTTGTTTTTGGATATAGGTAGTTTCACATTCACAAGAGTCAAAATCACCAAATGATGAGCAGTCTGATTCGCATATCTGATATTGGACACAGCCAAAGCCTGTTTCTGGATTTATCTTAGAGCCAGTTGTTTGTTCTGGCGGAGAATCTTTGCATGTGATTTTGAAGGTTGTTCTTTTTGGGAATTTGTTGTTCGTATCTAAGACAACATCCTCGTCGTTGAGAAGATAAACTTTTGGCTTTTCTTTGTCTATTGTGAATTTAAGCTGTGCTGTTAAGTCTGGAGCTGGTCCGACGCATTTGATATAATAGGCGTATTCTTTTGTTTGAGATAAATGTGGAGTTAGTGAGTAAGTGTATTCAACTCCACCATCTACAACTTGAACATTGTTGATAATATTTGTCGGATTTTCTGTATCTCCAATATAACATAAATCCCAGTCTCCTTTTGTCTTGAATTTGATTTCTGTTACATCTGTTGAGATTTTTTCGTTTGGTTTGGGAGAGATGAATTCCAACCCTGGATGAATATTTATTGGCAAACTTCCGTCTAAAGATATTGACTTGCCCTGTGAATCTTGGCAGCATGCTGTAAAAG
>CAZXRI010000102.1:0-4931 GCA_964642765.1 uncultured Methanosarcinales archaeon
TGCAAGGAATTTGGAATAAAATTGTTCAACATAGATTCAGGGATGCAGGGAATTGTTCATATCATTGGACCTGAATTGGGATTGACACAGCCTGGAATGACTATTGCATGCGGTGATTCTCATACATCAACACATGGAGCATTTGGCACGATTGCATTTGGAATAGGAACTTCACAAGTCAGGGATGTTCTTGCAACTCAGACAATGGCATTGAATAAGCCAAAAGTCCGACGGATAAACATAAATGGAAATCTTAAGAAAGGAGTTTATGCAAAGGACATTATCCTTACAATAATCAGGAAGCTCGGCGTGAATGGCGGAATTGGATATGCTTACGAATATAATGGCACTGCCATAAAAGAATTAAGCATGGAAGAGCGAATGACAATCTGCAATATGTCAATTGAAGGCGGAGCAAGGGTAGGATACATAAATCCCGACGAGAAAACATTTGAGTATCTTAAAGGAAAGCTTTATGCTCCAAAAGATGAGGCATTTGAAAGAGCTGTAAAATTCTGGAAGTCAATTTCTTCCGACGATAATGCTGAATATGATGATGATGTTGAATTAAATGCTGATGAGATTGAGCCAATGGTTACTTGGGGAATTAATCCAGGGCAGGCAGTTGGTGTTTCTGAAAATCTGCCTATGATAGATTCTCTTCCTGAATCAGAGAGAGAAACTGCAAGCCACGCTTATAGATTTATGGATTTCAGAGAAGGAATGCCAATTAAAGGCACAAAAATAAATGTTGCTTTTATCGGCTCATGCACTAACGGAAGAATTTCAGATTTAAGGGAAGCTGCAAAGTTTGCAAAGGGAAAGAAAGTTTCTCATGATGTAAAAGCAATAGTTGTTCCCGGCTCTCAGCTTGTAAAAAAGCAGGCAGAGAAAGAAGGACTTGATAAGATATTTATTGAAGCAGGGTTTGAATGGAGAGGAGCTGGATGCTCAATGTGTTTGGCTATGAATCCTGATAAGCTGAAAGGAAGAGAGATTTGCGCATCCTCGTCGAATAGAAATTTTATTGGAAGGCAGGGTTCTCCGACTGGAAGGACTTTGTTAATGTCTCCTGTGATGGTTGTAGCTGCTGCTGTGAATGGTAAAGTTGGGGATGTGAGAGTGGAGTAGGAATAGATTAGAAAGTGTTTTGTATTCTTTGTTTCTGAATTTAAATTCTAAATATTTAACATTAAACTAAAAATCCACTACTTTATGTTAGGCTCAGTCAAAAATCACTTTATATTGCTGACTGTGATTTTCTCCTTCGCAATTTATATTCTGTGGCTCCGGACTTGTGCGAGTACAATGACTTTGCCAAGCAACTGGCTTAATATAATCTGCGACGAGCTAAATCCCAAGTCAAAAGTATAAATGGGATTTAGCGAGGAGGGTAAATAAAAGTAGGGATTATTTTTATTATTATAAAAAAATGGTAAAGCAGAGTAATTAAAACCAAAAAAATATACTGCTAAAATTTAAGTTTCCATGTTTTTGTTCCTTTGTTTTTTTTATACATAAAAAATAAGTTGTGATTTTGTGATTATGTAATTTTCTAAAGACTATTGCTACTGTAAAATATATCAAAAGTTCTGGCTGCATCATCTTGTATTTTTTTGTAGAACTGCAAATTATAAGGGATGGTGTCAACTAAGACAAAGAGATCCTTAAATCCATCCCAAACGCATCTATCAATAAAACCATATATAATATTTAGAAGAAACTCTGCTCTCATCTCGTCATATCTTGTGGTTATGAAATACTTGTGCACTTGCTCTGGCTCTGGTTTAAGTTCAAGTACCGACCTCATTGATTCAATACTCGGATGAGACCATGAAGATAATTTTTGAAAACACTTGTAATAATCTTGCTCATTTAGGATTGTTAGAAAATTCCAGAAATTAAAAAAGATTGTTCTTGGTTTTGTCACACTTTGAGTTAGTTTTTTTTCTTCATAATCCTGCTGCTTAAACCATTCCTTCCATGATTCTTTGTTTTTTGAGATATAAATAATTTGAAAACTGGATTGCATTATATGTCTCGCAAGTTCAGCAACTTCGTTGTAATATCCTCTAAGAATAAGGTCTATACACACTCTTTCTTTTCTTAAAGAGTCCGATAATAATGAGAAACAGAGAATGAATTGATTTGAATCATCATGTTTTGTATTTCCATAATCATAATAATTTGCCAGGAACTCAGAAAGTGCATTACATTGAGCATTTAGTAATTCTATATGCCTACCGAATTTATTAATTGTTAAGGATGCAATATCTTTCTCCGTTTTGTTCTGTGCTTCATGAATTTCCTTAATATTTCTTATCATAACCTTGCGAGATACCTCAAGAATATTAAGTTTTTCAATTTGACTTATTATTTATTGATGAGAAAAAGCAGATTTTAGAATTAAATAAAATAATTTTTGATAAATTAATAGAAGAACAAGAGAAGATTTTGTCAAAATATGGTGATGGTTCTAAACTCGAGATTCTATAATTTCCATCCATTTCTAATCCTTTCTCCTCATCCTCCTCCATCTATGTAACATCTCTTCCAAAAAAGTAGCATAGACAAAACAGCAAAAATATTTTTCCAGCAGAGCAAACTATATAAACTCAAAAGGAACTATCTATTCTTATGGAGTTTAAAGTTATAATTAAAAAAGGAGAAAAACAATTTGTTGCATTATGCCCTGAACTTGATGTTGTCAGTCAGGGATATACTGTTGAGGAAGCAGTAAAAAATCTCAAAGAGGCTTGTGAATTATATATAGAAGAAGTTGGAATTCCAGAAGGGATTAGTTCAGAACCTATGTTGATTACAAGCATTGAGGTCAAACCTAATGAAACTTCCAAATCTCTCAGGTAAGGAAGTTATCAAAGCTCTTTCTAAAGAAGGATTTACTGCTGTAAGGCAGAAAGGAAGCCATGTGATTCTGATTAATGAAAATAATCCTCAGAAAAAGATTGTGGTTGTTCCTATGCACAGCGAAATAGATAAGGGAACTTTGCTTGAGATAATAAGGCAATCTGGATTATCAAGGGAAAAATTTCTGGATTTGCTTTAGGATAAACATTTTCAGATGAAACGATTGCATCATTCCCCGATAGCCAAAACCTTATTTATTTTCTTATTCAGAAATTTCTCATTTTCCTGATATAATAAGGAATCATACAATCTAATCAATTCCTTCACCGACTGATTTCCTTCATTTAATTTAAACAATTTAGCCCTTCCGATTTCTCTTGTTGGAACAACCATTTCATACTTCAAAAAGTTATCCCAGATTCTATGCAAAGTTGTCCAGCCGATATTTGAGTTTTCTGCAATGTCTGATAAGGAATAATCAAGTCCTCTGCCTTCTATTAAAAAATCCAAAACTCTTATAACAGGAGAATCTCCTAATGCTTCTCTGAAGATTGTTGTATTAGCCACCTTATAATTATAGATATTTATCAATACCAATATATAAAACTTTCAATTTAGAAATTCTTATAAATAAAGTTTAATTCTAAGCGCTAAGTATAGGTAATATGACAGAAAACCATAAATTTGAGATAATAGAAGGAAAAGGAATCCCTGTTCAGGGAAACGATATAGATACTGACAGGATTATTCCGGCAAGGTTTATGAAATGCGTTACATTTGAAGGTCTTGGCAAGTATGCTTTTTACGACGAGAGATTTGATGAAAAAGGAAACAAGAAAAAGCATTCTTTCAATGACGAAAAATTCCTCAAGGGTTCAATCCTGATAGTTAACAAAAATTTCGGATGCGGCTCATCAAGAGAGCATGCTCCTCAGGCTCTGCAGAAATTTGGAATAAAAGCAATAATAGGAGAATCATTTGCAGAGATTTTCAGAGGGAACTGCACTGTAATGGGAATTCCAACTGTTACAGCACAGCATGATGCAATTGAAAACTTAATGATGTTTGCAGAGGAAGAACCTGAAAATCAGATAAGGATTGATTTAGAAAAGAAAAAAGTAATTTATGGAGACTTTGAGATTGATGTAGATATTCCTGAATCAAACAGGATTGTTCTTGTTAAGGGCGAATGGGATTCGACTGCAATGCTTCTTGCAAATAAGGATGAGATAGAGCATACAGCAGAGATGATTCCATATATAAGCGGATTTTGAGTTGATTAATAATTATATTTCTAGGATATTTCCTGCATATTAAGCATAGAAAACAATTTCTCAAGGATAATAAACCCAGCAGAACTTTTGATTCTGCCGGGAAAAAAGAGGTGATAGACTTCTATATCTATCTCCGAGTATTAAGTAAGGGAATATATTTAAACCTTTCTTCTGAGATTATTGTAAAGTAGTAACATGATGGTGGCGAATTTGCCGTGCAAAATAGATAATTCATGTTTCAGCAAATTAGTTATCTTGTTTCAGCTATTGATACTCTTGAATTGGTTGAATAAATTCAATCGGAGGATAAAATGAAATCAAAAACATGGCTGATTGCAATTGCAGTTGTCAGCATACTTGCATTGGCAGGAATTGCAGCAGCATTTATGGGGAAAGGAATTGACAGAGGAGCAGTTAACGGAATTGCTGCAGGAACATATCACGACGATATGTATAAGGTAATGTCGGAAGGAAAGTATAGTGATTTTGTTGCATTGAGAGAAAAAGCAGGATTTGAGATAATGCCTTGGGTTGAATCTGAGGAAGATTTCAAGATTGCACAGCAGATGCACGAGAAGATGGAAAAATTCCATGAAGAAAATAACTTTCAGGGAATGGGCGGAATGAATGGAATGATGCAAGGCATGGGAAGAGGGATGATGAATGGCAATGGTTTAGGAGGAACAGGATGCACTATGATGGGATAAATACCAAAGCTTTTTATTCTTATTTTTGTTTTCATTTTCCGTCATCAGGAAATTATTGAAATAAAACATTTAATGAAATACT
>CAZXRI010000103.1:0-328 GCA_964642765.1 uncultured Methanosarcinales archaeon
CTCCACCATCCTATTCTATGCCCAGCTAAATGATGGAGTATAATCCCTCCAGGCAATAAAACCCATGCCCTGCCGTTTGAAATAAAAGCAATAATTACTCCTAAAATCAATCCAAATGTCCATGGCTTATACTCTGCCCGCATTCCTGCATGAAGCGAAGTTATCCTTTGTGCTGAAAGATGCACGAGAAATGATACTCCTGCAATTAAAATAGCGATTGAAAAGTTTATAAGACCGATTGAAACATCAACACCATTTGCATCTCCCCATTCGCTAAAAGAGATAATAAAGGCTATAGCCATGATTGTTATAATTATCCCTCTTATTT
>CAZXRI010000103.1:338-4900 GCA_964642765.1 uncultured Methanosarcinales archaeon
CAGCCATTCAAATCTTAATTTAGAAATTCAATATTTAAATTATTCGGATTTGCCAAAAAGCAAAACTTAATAACCAGCGTAAAATCTCATTTTTAAAAAAAGGTTGTATTGAAATGGTTGACACAAAGTCAATAGCAGAAGAGCAGGCAAAAAAGCAGAAGGAAATCTCTGTAACTGAATTCTTCGAGAAGAACAGGCATCTTCTGGGATTTGATAACAAGAAAAAAGCCCTTCTTATGACAGTTAAGGAAGCTGTTGATAATTCTCTTGATGCTTGCGAGGAAGCTGGAATCCTGCCTGAAATTATTGTCGAGCTTATTGATTTAGGGAGCGAGAAAATCAGGGTTATTGTCGAGGATAACGGTCCTGGGATTGTGAAGAAGCAGATTCCAAACATATTTGCAAAGCTCCTCTATGGAAGTAAGTTTCATACATTAAAACAGGCACGCGGACAGCAAGGCATAGGAATTAGTGCAGCTGCATTATACGGTCAGCTTACAACAGGCAGGCCTATCAGGATTACGTCTAAGATTGCTCCGACTGAGCCGGCAAATTATTGCGAGCTTCTTATTGATACAAGAAACAACAAGCCTGAGATAATTAAGGAGGAGGTCAAGGAATGGCAGAAAGAGAATGGTACGAGGGTTGAATTAGACATAGAATCATCATACCAAAAAGGAAATCAGTCTGTTGATGAATACCTGAAGCAAACCTCGATAGTAAATCCGCATGTTACAATTATTTATACCAACCCAAAAGCAGAGCAGTTAATCTTTGCACGGGCAGCAGAGGAAATGCCAAAACAAGCTCAGGCAATTAAGCCGCATCCTTATGGTGTTGAATTGGGAATCCTCCAGAAAATGCTCAAGAATACTTCGTCAAGAAATCTCAAGCTTTTTCTCACTCAGGAATTTTCAAGAGTCGGAGACGGTACTGCAAAAGAAATATGCGAGAATGCTGCTCTTTTGCCTGATGCTAAGCCAAGCGAGCTTTCAAGAGAGGCAACTGAAAAGCTTATCGAGGGAATTAAAAAGACTAAGATTATTTCTCCACCGACAGATTGTATCAGCCCTATAACTGAACAGCTTTTGGAAAGAGGGATGAAAAAGGAAATCATGGCAGAGTTTTATTGTGCAACATCAAGGCCTCCTGAGGTTTATCGCGGGAATCCGTTTGTTATTGAATGTGCAGTTGCATATGGAGGAGATCTTCCTGCTGACCAGCGAGCAATAATCTTCAGGTATGCGAATAGGGTTCCATTATTATATCAGGAAGGAGCATGTGCTGTTACAGATGCAATCTCAGAAACAAACTGGAAGGCTTATGGTTTGCAGCAATCTAGCAATTCAATTCCTGTTGGTCCTTTAGTTATTCTCGTCCATATGTCGTCTGTTTGGGTTCCTTTTACGTCTGAAAGCAAGGAAGCGATTGCGCATTATCAGGAGATAATCAAGGAGATTAAGCTTGCATTGCAGGAATGCGGCAGAAAGCTTTCTGTTTATGTGAGAAAAAAGCACAATCTCCAGACAGAGACAAAGAAGAGAAGTTATATCGAGACATACATACCTCATGTTGCTCAGGCATTGCAGGAAATTATCGGCTATTCAAAGGCTGATGAGGACAGGGTTGAGAATTATCTCAGGGAAATCCTCGAGAAACACAGGGGAAAGCTTGAGAGTATAGAAATGGAAAATCTTGAATACGACGAGGATTTTGCTAATATCGGAAAGGAAGAGGCTGATGATGGTAATGGGGAGAATGGCGAATCAGATGTATCGGAATCTGAAAGGTCTGAAGATGAGAATTCGAAGAAATCCAGAAAAAGTAAAAAGGGAGAGAAACAGCCAGAGGAGTAAGAAATAAAATGCCACAAAATGTATCGGATTTAATCAAGCAGTCAGGGAAGGATATTTATGAGAAAATTCTTGAGAAGAAACAGCCTCAGCTTAAGATACCGTTGCGTTCATTGAATAATGTGAGATACGACGAGAAACAGGGCTATTTTGAGATTCTCGGCAAGATGCAGACCAGAACATTGACAGCTCTTTCAGTTAAGACATTTGCGCAGACTTTGAAGATGATGGCTTTGAGCAAGCAGCTTGTTGAAACAGAGGATATTGCAACAAAGAGAGAGGCGTATTATGTTTCAAAAAACTGGGGCGAGGCAAGGTTCCTTGAGCAGCCTGAATCTGATACTGTTATGGATGACATAGAGGCAATGCTTATGCTGAACAGGGAGCAGATTGGGTTTATTCCCGAGGAGAAAGGAGGAGATGTTGCAGGTCGTTTGACTGTGATTGATAAGGATCCTGATACTGGTGCAGAGATAAAGATTGATTGCACAAGGTTTGGCTCTGGTGCTTATTCTGTTCCTTCTTCTGTTGAGGAATTGAAGTTTGAGACAAAGGCAGATTTTATTCTTGCGATTGAAACAGCGGGTATGTTCCAGAGATTGGTTAAGCATGGGTATTGGAAAAAGGCAAATTGCATCTTGATTTCTCTCGGTGGTGTTCCGACAAGGGCGTGCAGAAGGTTTATTAGAAGATTAAGCGATGCGAATAAGCTTCCTGTTTATGGTTTTGTAGATGGTGATTTTTATGGATGGATGAATATTTACAGGACATTAAAGGTTGGCTCTGGAAATGCTGCTCATATAAACAAATATTTTTGTGTTCCTAATGCAAAGCTTTTCGGGATTACTGCTCGGGATATAACAGATTATGACTTGCCGACGCATCCTTTGAAGGATGTTGACATCAAGAGAGGAAGGGATGCAATCAAGAATGATCCTTTTGTCCAGCATTATAAGGAATGGCAAAAAGAGATTGAATTGATGATTAAGCTCGGCAAGAGAGCAGAGCAGCAAGCATTGGCACAGCATGGATTGAATTATGTTATTTCTGATTATCTGCCTGATAAATTAGAGGATCCGAAAGGATGGCTGCCTTGAAATTACTCAATACCTAAACTCAATTCTTTCCGTCTTAAATCTCGGTGTAATATTACAGATAGAAATTTTGATTAAAACACTCTACTGGAAATCCTGCCGTAAAGTTTATAAGGTAGATTACGAATGCATATAACCTATCTTAATTACAATGGCAAATGAATTATCAGAAAATAATGTATCGTTATCTGTACATTTAAAAGGAAAATCCTCTAATTCACAATTAATTAATCTAGAGGACTTATCAAATCTGACAGCAGGAATAGATGGTTTAGTTCATCACATTGTAAAAACTAAAATTGGTAAAGCAAGAACAAATGAAGAAGTTAAGCGTCTATGTTTATTGGGTATATCTCAATTAAGAGAAGGAAGTGCAATAATAGATATATCAGTTAGGCAAAATGGTCAGGCAAAATTAGGATTTAGTACAAAAGACATTCTTTCTGAAATGATTGGTATAATGAATTATGCAGATGATAAAAATTTGGAAACAGTGGAAAAAAGAGTTTATCCATATCTTGATTTAATAACAAAGCCATTAGATTCAGAAAAAGCAAAATTAGAATTAAAGTTGTATATAGATAAGAGAGAGGTTCAATCGTCTAAAACATTTACAGTAGAAACAAGAAAAAGAGTCCAAGAAGAATTTAGGACATTTCAAATCCAGAGCGGTATATTAAATGGCATTTTAACAGAAGTGAATTTTAAAAATTATTCTTTTCAAGTTCAAACATTTCTTAAATTAGAGAAAATTCATTTTGAATCTAAATATGCTGAGAAGATAATCTCTTTATTAAGAAAAAATGTTGAGGTAGCATTTGAACGAGAATCAGTTAAATCAAAAGAGAAGAATTTAATTGAAATAAAAGAAGCAGGAATAAAATTGATTGATAAAAAAACTATGACGGCAAAAGATTTATTAGAGTCAGGTATTATTGGGAAACTATCTCATAGAAAGGATATATTAGATTCAGTGGAATACTCAAAGTCTTTAAGAAATGAGGTTTTTAGATGAGATGGTTACATATTTATTAGATAGCAATGTAGTCCTTGAATTATTAAGAAATAGAGTAGAAGCGGTTACATGGCTAAACGGCATATCTCCTGATTCAGAAATATTTATTTCAGGATGGACAATAATAGAATTCATGAAAGAGAAGAATAGTAAACAAGAAATGACTGATGTACAATCAAAGTTGCAGCAATATCAAATAGCATGGCCAAGACCTGAAAATTGTAATGAGGTACCAATTATATTGATAAATCATTTTCATAGTCAGAGAGATAAAGATAAAAAATTAAAAGGAAGTGCTATTTATGATACTTTAATTTATGTTACTGCAAAGTCTTATGGTTTGACTTTGGTTACAATGGATACAGATTTTAATTTTGTTAAGGATATACCACTAAAAACGCTAAATTCTACTTAATTAAAATTTCAAATAATCCAAACTTTTATTTACGCTGCCGAGCAGAAAGTATAGTCTTCTTCATGCACCGAACGAATTCTTATAAAATGTAATCTTCATCTCGTCGGCAGAGATCATATTAGGCTTGTGCTGCTCTGTTGCATAACTAGTCCGACGAAAGATTTGACCTTTTTGGTGCCCAAAAA
>CAZXRI010000104.1:0-4878 GCA_964642765.1 uncultured Methanosarcinales archaeon
CGGAATTTGTGGTGTTTACGGACTGAACGACAAGAGACTTATCAGGAGAATGTCAGATGTTATTTCCTACAGGGGACCTGATGGCGAAGGATATTTTATAGACGACAAAATCATGCTCGGGCACAGGAGATTAAGCATTATTGACTTAAAGACAGGCAATCAGCCGATATTTAACGAGGATAAATCTATCTGCATAATTTATAATGGTGAGATTTATAATTTTCTTGAATTGAGAGATGAGCTGGAGAAGAACGGGCATTGTTTCTCAACGAATTCAGATACAGAGGTAATTGTCCATTCTTACGAGCAATATGGTTTTGACTGCGTCAAAAAATTCAACGGAATGTTTGCATTTGCAATCTGGGACAGCAGAAAAAAGATTTTGTTTATTGCAAGAGACAGGGCAGGCATAAAGCCATTGTTTTATACTATACATAACGGGATTTTCCTTTTCTCGTCAGAAATAAAGTCAATATTGCAGTATCCTGAAATCAAAAGGATTATTGACAAGGAATCTTTGCATTATTTTGTAAACCTGAGATATGTCCCAAAAGAGAAAACATTTTTTTCAGGAATAAAGAAACTGCTTCCTGGGCATTATCTAATCTTAGACGGAAAACAACATGACATAAAAATAAAAAGATTCTGGGAGCTTCAGATTAATCCAGAAAATCTTTCAGAGGATTATTTTGTAAAAGCCCTCAAAGTCTCTCTTGATAAATCAATAAAAAGACAGCTTGTCAGCGATGTGCCTATTGCTTCTTACCTTTCAGGAGGAATTGACAGCTCGACTATTGTTGCGTTTGCATCAAAGTATAAGAAAAACCTGCAGACTTTTTGCATGGGATTTGATGAGCCCGATGATGAATTTAATGATGCAAGAATTGTTGCAGAGAAATTCTCGACGGAACATAAGGAATTAACTGTAAAATTAGATATACTGAAATCAATTCCAGAAACTATCTGGCACATTGACATGCCAAAGAGAAATATGTGGCCATATTTTATTTCTGAGCAGATTTCAAAGCATGTGAAGGTTGTTCTCTCTGGCTTAGGCGGAGATGAGGTTTTTGCCGGATATGTGGGAAGGTATAATGTGATGGATGGCTTGCAGAAAAAAAGAAAGTCTGTTTCTGAATCAGATATGAAAAATGCAGGCGAATTAATCAGGAAGCAATTAAATTCAGAGAACATAGATGATGATTTTGGCTTGATTGAGAATGAAAAAATCCATTCAATAAAAGACAACGCAGAAACTTATTCCCTTATAACACATTATGCAAAGCTATATTCAAATCCAGAATATCTGGCAAAGGTTTATTCTGAAAATCTGGATGCAAAAAAACTTCCCCAGATAAAAGAGGTTTTCTCGCCTTATTTTCAGAAGGATCTTAATGCCATAGACGGAACATTGAATGCAGAATTTAATACAAAGATGCCAGATGATTTTCTTCTCGTCGAGGATGCATGCACAATGGCGCATTCCCTTGAGGGCAGAGTCCCGTTTCTCGATAATGAAATAATTGATTTGGGATTCAGGATTCCAGTTGGAATGAAGTTTTCTGACGGAGAAGGAAAATTAATTTTGAAGAAGGCAATGAAGGATATTCTTCCGAAACAGATTATCGAGAAGAAAAAGCAGGGATTTGCTCCGAACATTAATTCATGGTATAAGAATTATTTCAGGGAATTTGCACTGGAGAATTTTCCTAAATCCAAAATCATCAAGGAGAATTTCAATATGAATTACATAAGCAAGATTCTCGAGAGTAAAATCAGCGATAAGATGGCAATGCATTACAATCTTATCTGGGACTTGATATGCGTTGATGTGTGGAATAAGATTTATATCGAGGGTGATGAGATGTTTAAGCCTGAGCTGGAGATTGATAAGATGTTCTGAGAAAGATATAATTTATAAATAATATATAACTACCCTTTTTTTGTTACTATGTTCAACAGGAATAGCTCTGATTTGGAAGCAAGATTATCAAGCGGATTTAATATGGATGCATTGACTCCTCATCTTGATTCTGCAGGCAGAAAAAGGTATGCAGAACTTGCTTTATGCGTTAAAGAATTAATCTGTAAAGCAAATAGTGAATCTATAGACGATGAAAATTTAGTCATATATACTATGGGAACTGAATGTGCATTATCTGAAATGAGAAATTATATGATGGCAGTATTAACTGCAAATGCTGTAATAGAAGCAAGAAATAGGTTGGAAAGAGCAGTTACAGTTGCAGAGCTTGGTGTTGGCTCAGGACTTAATGCTGTTGCAGCTTTTCTTGCTGATCCTGATACCAAATACATTGGATGGGAAAAAGATGCAGCAAGTATAGATTTTGCAAATAGGTTATTACAAAGCTATGGATTCGACGGAAAAGCGGTAATAAATAAAAGAAATTTTTTGCATGCTGATTACTCGGGCATTGATGCAGATGTTGTTATCAATGAAAATCTAAGCCCCATGCTTTTGGAAGAACCTCAGCTTGAAGCATCTCAAGCAATCCTTCTATCTACTCATGATAAAACAGTTTTTGTTCCCGGTGGTGTAGATGTTTATTTGAGGTTAGGATATGGGGAAGGACAGACTCTTTATTTCGGAAGAATTGATTTTGGCAAGAGATATGAATCACCAATCATCTTAGCAGCAGAAATTGATTCAAATAGACAAAATCCATGGAGAGAAAAAGCTGATTGCATTTTAGATTTGTTAAATTTTGATTTCAAACCTATATCTACGGATAGATGTGATGTGCCAATGGAAGGGCTTTACTTAAGGAATCCAATTAAAGTTTCTACCCCAGAATGTCATGATGAATGGCTTCCTCATGGTAGATATACATTAATTCTAAGATTTGATTTTCCACCAAAGAATTGTTGTTATGAAGGGATGATGGATATTATGTATCCAGGAAAACCACAATAAAAGAATTCAAATCCCCATAATGCAATATCCTGCATCAACATAAATAACCTGTCCTGTAATTCCCGACGACAAATCGCTTACAAGGAAAAGGGCTGTGTTTGCAACCTCGTCTGTTGTTATTGTTCTTTTCAGAGGAGCTTTTGCTGTATAGTTTAACATCATATCATAGAAATCCTTTATTGCTGTTGCCGCAAGTGTTGCAATCGGGCCTGCAGAAATTGCGTTTACACGGATATTTTTCTCGCCTAAATCATAAGCCAAATACCTGACACATGCTTCAAGAGATGCTTTTGCTATTCCCATCACATTGTAATTAGGCACAACCTTTTCAGAACCCAGATATGTCATTGCAATAATGCTTCCACCAGAATTCATTATCGGAAGAGCACGCCTTGTAATCTCGACGAGGGAATAAGCAGAGACCTCCTGTGCAACTTCAAAGCCTCTTTTATTTACATCGAGAAATTTGCCTTGAAGATGCTCTTTCTTAGCAAATGCAATGCTGTGGACAATAAAATCAACCTTGCCTAATTCCTGCTTGACTTTCTCGAAGAATGAATTAAGTAATGCCTCATCAACAACATCACATGGGATAGGTATTGTGTTTTGCAGTGTATTTATCGTCGGAACAGCAATCATTTCTGCTCTTGGCTGGTAGCCAGCTGCTATTTTTACGCCTTCTTCAGAGAGCCTTTTGGCTATTGAATAGGCAATGCTTTTGTCGTTAATGATTCCTAAGACAATTGCTGTTTTTCCCTTGAGGTTTATGTTTACTGGCATTTTATTCTGGAAGTTCTTGTGTATTTTAAAATGTTATGGAATTTTACCCTGAATAACCACAAATTTATTAAACGCACCGAAAAAATCCCGACTTATGGCACAATATAGGGTTGGAATCATAGGCGGCACTGGCCAGATGGGAAAATGGTTTAAGAGATTCTTCGAGAGGCATGGCTATCAAGTTGAGATATCGAGCAGAAAAACCTCTCTGACACCATTAGATTGCGCAAAGAATAATGATATTGTCATAGTTTCAGTGCCTATTCAAACCACGCTTGATGTAATAAAGGAAATAGCTCCTCATGTAAAAAAAGAGTCTTTGTTGATGGACTTAACCTCTATAAAAGAAGCTCCTGTAAAGGCAATGCTCGAGCATTCAAAATCAGAGGTTATCGGCTGCCATCCTGTTTTTGGACCAAGCGTATCAAGCATGAAAAATCAGGCGGTTGTCTTATGTCCTGCAAGAGGAAAAAAATGGCTTCCAATCATGCAAAAGCTGTTTGAGACAGAGGATGCAAAGGTAAAGATAAGTTCGCCTGAAAAGCACGACGAGATAATGGCAATTATTCAAGGCATTACGCACTTCAACAATATTACTCTTGGGCATGCAATAAAGATACTCGGC
Organism: uncultured Methanosarcinales archaeon; assembly: GCA_964642765.1. Taxonomy (GTDB): domain Archaea; phylum Nanobdellota; class Nanobdellia; order Woesearchaeales; family CAZXRI01; genus CAZXRI01. Next base: position 4,341 of record CAZXRI010000104.1, read on the forward strand.
GCTGATATAAAAGAAAGTCTGGAATATGCAAGCCCGATTTACAAGCTTAAGATGGACATGGTCGGCAGAATTCTCAATCAGGACGCAGGCATGTATGCTGACATAGAAATCATGAACCCGAAAACAAAGGAAGTCATAAGAAAATACGTCGAGGCAATTAAAAAACTCCAGCATATTCTGGAGACAAACGACAGGGAAGGATTCATCAAATATTTCAAGGAAGCTTCAGACTATTTTGGCTCGTTCAAAAAAGAGGCTGAGGAATACAGCAATTATACTATTGAAAAATTGGTAGAGAGGAAATAGGTTATTCATTTCTAATTTTGTATCATGAAATCTTTTCCCTTTTCCCACATGCTGTCAAATAAAACCGCAAGGGATTCTGCAAAAGGCTTGTTGTTAGTATATACAGAAAGATAATCCTTTGTCGTATGATCAATAATACATATCATTGCCTCTTCCCTGTCTTTGATTATCAATTTCAATCCTTTATGCGGAAAGATTCTCATTTTTGAGCCGAGAGAGATAGCTTTTCTTA
>CAZXRI010000105.1:0-4862 GCA_964642765.1 uncultured Methanosarcinales archaeon
GCCTAATATAGAGACTAAATTTGTATCCTTTAGAATAAGCTTCTCTACATCTTCATCTATTGCATGAACTTCTTTGACTATTTTTGGATTTTCTTCTCTGAAAAAGTTAAATTTTACTTCTTCTAAATCAGGTGTGGCATAAAAAGCACCCTGTATTGGTGCAATTGCTGTTTCATCATATTCATTATTATTTGAGAAGATAAGAAGTTGAGTAATGTTCATGAATTTCTTAAATTTTGGATTCTTAAATCGTGCATTAATTCTGTTTCTCTCGGCTAAAATGCCTTCTTGATTATTTGGTTTTTTAACTTCAATAAATATGAGAGGCATACCATTAATTAAAATTGTAATGTCTGGTCTGAATTCATCTTCACCATTCTTACAAGGCAATTCAGTCACTACATTGAATGTGTTATTTTCAAAATCATCAAAGTCAATTAACTTACAATTAAAATTACCTTGTAAACTCTCAAAAAATACTTTCCCTAAATCATTATTCTCAAGCTGAGTGTTTATCTCTGTAATGAATTCATTTACCTTCGCATCTGAGTAAGATTTGTTGTTTATTTTTGAGATGCTCTTCTTGAATACATCTAGAAATATGTTTGTTTCTTCATGGATATTGACCATTTTTGCTTTAGGCAAGAACTCATAATCTAATCTTGTAAGATGCAATATTGCTGGTATTTTAACCCTTGAATCTTCGCTAAAATTATGTGCCATTATAACTTACCTGCCTTCTGCAATTCCTTCTTCATGAAAGCATCAAACTTGCGTGAAAGTATAATAGAATGTTCTTCACAATACTGCCTATATGCATCGTAAAGTTCTGCATTTACACTTAAAGCAACTGTCTTTCTCCCCATATGAACTCATATAAGTCCAGTTCATTAAATAGTTTTCGGAAAAAGACGGAAGAAAAAAGAAAAATAAGCCTCCACAGGGATTTGAACCCTGGACCTCGTCCTTACCAAGGACGTGCACCACCGCTATGCTATGGAGGCATTTTATTGTGATTTTCTATTGGAGTTGTTTGTTTTATTTTAACTTTACTGGAATATTTTATAAACGTGATTTATTTTCCCTTTATAAAGGAAGGCTTAATTAATATACACCATCTTGATAATTACCAAGGTTGCGCAATAGCTACTATGCTACAAAGACATATTAAATAATATGCAAATTATTAATTGAGAGGATAAATAATCCCTATTTAAAGATTTGCGAAGGAATTTGATAGAAAATAACAAACTATTTTAATCACCGTTTGTTTTTCAAATCTGTTATGGCAGAATTCAAATTCAAAAGCACAGCAGAGCTTAGTATCAAGAAAACAATTCTCGACCAGATTATCGGACAAGAGAATGCTGTTGAAATTGCCAAGAAAGCTGCTGAGCAGAGAAGGCATATGCTTCTTATCGGAGAGCCCGGGACAGGAAAGTCAATGCTTGGAATGGCTCTTGCCGAGTTATTGCCTAAAGAAAAGCTTGTGGATATTCTTGCATTTCCGAATCTTAACGATGAGAATACTCCTTTGATAAGGACAGTGCCTGCAGGAACAGGAAGAGAGCTTGTGATGAAGGCAAGGATGCAGCAGATGAAATCGTTTAATACTTATGCTTTTGTGATGATGATTATCCTGCTGTTAGCCAGCTTATATACATTCTATATCTGGAGAAAGGAGATTATCTCAGACATTGTGTTTTCTGCATCTATAATTGTTGATGTGATATTCTTTGGTATATTGATTGTCTCGCTTAATCTTGGAAGAAGGGGAAGCGACCAGAAAGTTAGGGTTCCTAAAACTGTTGTTGATAATTATAAGAAAAAACAGGCACCTTTTTTCGATGCAACAGGCGCTCATGCAGGAGCTTTATTAGGAGATGTACTTCATGATCCGTTCCAAAGTGGAGGCTTAGGCACACCTGCACATGAGAGAGTTGTTGCAGGAATGATACACAAGGCAAACAAGGGAGTGCTGTTTATTGACGAGGTAGCAATACTTGCTCCTTATACGCAGCAGGAACTTTTGTCAGCTATTCAGGAGAGAAAGTTTTCCATTACTGGACAGAGTGAGCGTTCAGCAGGAGCAATGGTAAGGACAGAAGCTGTTCCTTGTGATTTTATCCTTATTGCAGCAGGTAATTTAGAGACAGTAACGCATATGCATCCTGCATTGAGGTCGAGAATTAGAGGCTATGGTTATGAGGTTTATCTAAAGGACACGATGAAAGATACTCCTGAAAACAGGATGAGCATTGCACAGTTTATTGCTCAGGAAGTTATCAAGGATAAGAAGATTCCACATTTTGCTGTTGATGCTGTCGAGGAGATTCTTCAGGAAGCAAGAAGGCGCGCAAACAGGAAAGGGCATTTGACTTTGAGGTTGAGGGAGTTAGGAGGGATTGTCAGGGCAGCAGGAGACATTGCCCAAGAACTAAATGCAAAGCTTGTTACAAAAGAGCACGTCCTGAGAGCAAAGCAGATTGCACGAACATTAGAACAGCAGTTGGCTGACAAGTATATCGAGAGGAAAAAAGAGTATGAAATAATAATTACCGAAGGCAGCAGGATTGGAAGGGTTAATGGATTGGCAGTTATCGGAGGGGAAAGCACATTCTCAGGAATTATTCTGCCGATTGAAAGCCAGGTTACTCATGGCGGGAAATCGTCTGAGATTATTGCAACAGGAAAGCTCGGGAAGATTGCCAAGGAAGCTATCAGGAATGTGTCTGCTATTATTAAAAAGAATTTCGGGGAGGATATTAAAGGAACCTATGACATTTACGTGCAATTCCTCCAGACATATGAAGGTGTCGAGGGAGATTCTGCATCAATTGCTGTTGCGACTGCTGTTATCTCTGCATTTAAAAAAATCCCGATAAGGCAGGATACTGCAATGACAGGCAGCCTTTCAATAAGGGGAGAGGTTCTTCCTATTGGTGGAGTAAGTGCAAAGGTTGAGGCAGCCATTGAAGCTGGCTTGAAGAATGTGATTGTGCCTAAGTCTAATCTTAAGGATATTGTTGTTGATGCAAAGAAGCTGAGCAGCATTAAGATAATTCCCGTCGAGAAAATCTCAGAAGTTCTGAAGGAAGCACTGGATTGGGAAGGAAAGGAAAATATGCTGGCTAATTTTGATGATGATTAATAATTAGCTATGCACTATAAAGAATGTTTTTTAGGTGCAAATCAATTCAAGCTTATTCTCCTTAACAGCCTTCTTAATCTCTATAGCAATCCTTTCTCCATAGCTTATTGATTCGCCATAAAGGTAGCCTGAATAAGGTGTAAACCTCGTTCCTGGAGAGCCTGGTATTCTTAAACTCACGTCGAAAATCACAATATCCTCTTTACCATCTTCAGCAACAATAACTCCCTGCAATGCAAATGGTCCGATAATTCCACCAGTAGAATGAAATTTTTTTACTGCTGAAACAAATTTTTCTCCCAGCAAGAAAATTTTCCCAAGCAAAGATTCCTTGACTGTAACTGCGATATGCCCAGTTTCTATCATTGATGGCTTAATAAATTCCTTGACGAGAAACTGCTGCTCTGCAGTCAGCCTTAAAAATCCGTCGAGATTTGTCTGCCTTCTTGTATCTGTCCCAAGAAGCTCAAGCTCGTTTGTCAGACTGGAATAAAAGAAATTAAAATTCACATATGTCCCAATAACATACTCTTCAATAACAGCCTTCTTCAAATCTTCAGCAGTAATCTTTCCTTTTCCAATAAGCTCCTTTGAAATCTTCTCAAAGCTGCTCTTGCTGTCAGCGAGAAAGAAAGCCCTCTCATATTTTCTTTGCGCTTCATTAACCTTAACAATCACAAGCCTGTCAATATCCTTTGGGCTTTTGAAAATTTTCGGAATCCTTATTCCAGCTTTCCCGAGGAGATAATACTGGTTTTTTGGCACATCTCTTTCTTCAAGCTTCACCATGTCCCTTGTCCCGAAAATCGGCACGAGAAATTTATTTTCAATCTCCTTATAATCACAATAAACCCAGAAATACCTGTTATGCACAAAGATAGTATTCATCTTCCTGAGCTTTTCCTGAACATCATCCTTAGCAATATCAGAGAATTTCTCGACGATGATTACCTCATCAACAATCCCTTTTCTGTTATTTCCAACTCGAGACTTAAAATATTTTGAATAAGTCAACTCTCTTCCTTTCTGACATACCGCAACAGTCCTGAACCCGAGCTTTTTTGCTCCATGGCAAACATCAAGGGCAGAATGCCCTCCTAAAACACCGATTGTAATTTTCTTCTTGTCATAACCCGAGAGAACTTTTTTAATCTGAGATAGCTGTATCATAAAGAATAATTTTATCTGAAGATATATTAAGTTTTTGTTATGCTCAATAAAAAATCGGCTAAAAATAGAATGGGGTTTCGGGCTCAACGACTATTCGATTTAATCATTGAGAAATGAGAAATGCTACCACATATCTTCCCAATCTTTCTTGAGGACTAATCGGATTCACAAGATTGCGATACTCTACCGTTTGTAAATATGAAGCATAATCTCTCAAAAGCTTGTCCAATCTCGCTCCAATATCAGATTCAGAAACATCTTTTCCCGCAACTTCAATTTCATACGTTCTTCCATTCTGATCTGGAATAGTCACCCTATTTTGTTCTGGTTGAAATTCATGACGCATTTCAAATAATTCTGAACTTATTCTGGCTCCTTGTTGTGTTGTAAGATATTGTGAATTTCTAAGAGTCCTAGAATCGCTAGCATTTCTGCAAATCCAGTACAAATCACTTGCTTCTCCAGGTGTGATAAATCCATCAGAGAAATAACCTCTAACTTTATCTCGTGTCTGTTCGGTTTGCTGAACTACTTGAGGAAT
>CAZXRI010000106.1:0-4859 GCA_964642765.1 uncultured Methanosarcinales archaeon
AAAACCCACTGGACATTCCTATATCATTCAACTCAGCCTCTCCTCCTGGCTGGCTGACAAGAGTAACCTTTGTAACAATATCATTGCTTACGAATTGACCATTTGTCAAGTCCTTTACCCTGAATTGTGCGTATAGGTTTTCTCCTCGGAAAAAGTCATAATCCTCTGCTGTGAATCCAGCATCATTGTAAACTTTCAAGTCTTCTATATCATACCTGTGGTTAAGCACCTTAAAGGAAAATGTCGGCTGTTTGTCCAAGTCAGAAACATATCCTGATTTTTCTGCTGTTGCATAAACAGTATATGTTCCTATTGCATTCATTATCTTTTCAGTTCTGCATGCTCCTGTTATGGAATCAGTCTGGCATTGCCCGAAGAAACTGCCGTCTAAGAAATACATCTTAACGCTTGCATCTCCAATTGGCTGGCTATTTGATTGTACATCAACAGAACAGCTTTGCTTTGCATCCTTCACAACCAAATCAAAGCATTCAATTTTGCTTACACTCAAGGTTGGCACTGCTCCGACAACAATGTTCTTAACTATACTTGCAGATGCTCCTTTGGAATCTGTAACAGCAATCTTTGTCTGGTAAGTTCCTGCTGTGCTGAATGATTTTGTAACCTGCGAACCGCTTGCATCATTAATACCGTCGTTATTAAAGTCCCAAACAGTTGAAACAATGCTGTCTCCTGCATCATTATCTATTGATGTTGAAGTAAATGTAACAACATCATTTACTTTAGGATTTGCCGGCGAGAATGAAAATCCTGCTGTCGGTGGATTGTTTATTGTTGCACTGCTGACAGTAACAGGAACAGTAATTGAACTGCTTGCTCCAACAAGGTCATAAACAGTCAGCTTAACATAATATGTCCCTGCTGACGAGAATGATTTTGTTGCAACCTCTCCATTTGCATCCACAATTCCATCATTGTTAAAATCCCACTGCAATAAATTAATCCTGTCTCCAACATCCTTATCAACTGACATGGAAGTAAATGTTACAATTTCATTTACTTTCGGATTCTGCGGAGAATATCTGAAACCTGCTTCAGGCGGATTGTTGTATGTTGTATCCCTCTTGTAAACTGTAACTGGCTTTGTAACTGAATTTGCCATGCCATCTCTGTCCCATACCTGAAACCTGACATTAAAGGTTCCTTCAGAATAAAATGTCCAGTAATCAGTTGCTGCATTTGAATCAACAGTTCCATCATTGTTAAAATCCCATGCCTGTGATGAAATATAATCTCCAGGGTCATTATCCCTTGCAAATGAGCTGAACTTAATGCTCTGCCCGACAACTGGCTTTGCAGGATCAATTAAGAAATCTGCTGTAGGCGGATGGTTTGTTGTTGGCTCTGAAACAATTACATCCTTTGCTACAGACTTTGAAATTCCTTTTCTATTTGTAACAGTCAGCTTAACAGGATAAGTGCCTCTTGTTAGATATGCAAAATCTGCGCTTGCTGATGAGGCATCTGCTCTGCCGTCGTTGTTAAAGTCCCATGAATAAGAAGATATTCCTCCTGATGGGTCATTATCAATTGACGTTGATGTAAAAGTTATTGTCTGTCCTGTAAGCGGGCTTGCAGGAGTATAACTAAAGTCTGCAATAAAATCGTAGCTTGTTATTGTTACCCTTGAAACAGATACAGTCTTTGTGATAGATGCCGAAGAGCCTTTTGAGTCTGTAACATTCAGCTTAACAGGATAATTTCCTTCTGATGTAAATGTATATAATGCTGTTGATGATGTAGAGTCTATAACTCCGTCGGCATTAAAGTCCCATAAATAAGATACAATGCTATCTCCTGCGTCGTTGTCTTTTGATGTGGATGTGAATGTAATCTGCTCGTTTACTTTTGGGCTTGCAGGCGTATAAGTAAAGTCTGGTATTGGAGCATTGTTTATTGTTGTAATTGTTTTAGTTATTTGAACATTGATAGTTTCATTGTCTGTGTCTCCATCTAAGTCTGATAATGCTAAACCGATATCATCAATCCCATCCTGCTTTCCTGTTATCTTCAGAGTTTTGCCGTCAATAATACCGTCAAATAAATTGGTATTTATGCTGCTTACAGACCATCTCAAATCATTTCCAAAATCCTCTTTGTCTGATTCAAAACTTGCAAGCTGAATAGTGCATGTATTTCCAGCTTCGCATCTAACATCAGGAATATTCCCGATAATCTGAGGAGGATTGTTCTTAATGTTGAGCTGAATGTCCTTTTCTCCTCCTGAATCATCAGCAAAGTTAAATGCAAAAGTAAATATCTGGCTTTGCCCCTTGAATCCATGCTGTAAAGGAATCGGTGTTAATTTGTATCTGTAAAACCCGCTGGATATTCCAATATTGTTCAAGTCAGCGCTTCCTCCTGCTGCTTTACTCACAAGAGTAACCTTTGTAACAATATCATTGCTCACATATTGGCCATTTGACAAATCCTTAACCCTGAATTGCGTATATAGGTTTTCTCCTCGGAAAAAGTCATAATCTTCAGTTGTGAATCCAACATCACTATAAACTTTCAAGTCTTCAATATCATATCTGTGCCTGAGAACTCTGAATGAAAATGTTGGCTGGTTATCCAAGTCAGAAATAAATCCTGATTTTTCTGATGTTGCATAAACAATATAATCTCCTTCCTGTGTCATAATCCTTTCTGCCCTGCATGCTCCTGTTATGGAATCAGTCTGGCACTGCCCAAATGAACTGCCGTCGGAAAAATAAATCTTTGCAGTTGCATCTCCAATTGGCTGTCCATATGCTTTTACTTCAACAGAACAGCTTTGCTTTGCATCCTTGACAACATTCTCAAAACAGCTCAATGATGTAATCTCGGATTTTGGCTTCGGGCTTACAACAATAGTTTTTGTTTTGCTTGCACTCTTCTTTGCGAGTGTGTCTTTTTCTGTAACTCTCAATGTAATATCATAATTACCTGCATTGTCAAATACAAAAGTCGGCTTGATATCTGATGATGTTTTTCCGTCAGGGAATGTCCATGAATAAATTAGCTGGTCTCCTTCTGGGTCATTGCTTGCGCTTCCGTCGAAATTAATTGTTTGCCCTGCAATTGGATTTGCCGGTGAATATGTAAAGTCTGCAATAGGTGCATTATTAACAACATCTGTCTTTGATATAATAATACTCTTTGAAATGGAGTTGGATTCTCCTTTTGAATCTGTTACAGTCAGCTTTGCATTATAATTTCCTGCAACGCTGTATTTGTAAACTGCAATTTGTGTTCCTGCATCTGCAATTCCGTCGGCATTAAAGTCCCATGAATATTTTGCTATAAAATCTCCAATATCATTGTCTTTTGATGTGGATGTAAATGTTATATCCTGATTTACCTTAGGATTTGCCGGCGAATATGTAAAGTCTGCTGTCGGTGGATTGTTCTTAGGAGTTACAGTTGTTACAATTATATTTGCATCAGCAAATCCTGTTAGTTTTCCATCATCTGCTTCAAACCTTATCGGGAATGTGCCTCCTGTTCCTTTGAGAGGTTTCCACTTGAAAAGTTTTTGAGTAGAGCTTATATCGGTAAATGTATATCCTGTAATCAATGTTTTTGGTGCATTGAAATGGATTGCATCTCCTTCTGCATCTGTGGAACTTACAACAAGCTCAAGCTCCTGCTCGTCGGTAATGGATGTTGCTCCTGAGAAAATAACATTTGGAGCAGAATTAATATCAGTAACATAAACTTCCCATGATTTTACAGCGCTTGCTGTGCCGTCTGAAACACTAACATCAAGAGTATAGTCTCTTGCTGAATTATAATCCGTTGTAAAAATATATCCCGCTGACGAAGATACTACTTTGCCTCCAAGTTTCCATGAATATACAAGCTTGCCGCTATCGCTAATATCCTTGTCTTCTGCAATTACTGAAAACTCCTTGGATGATTTTTCTGAAACAGTAACTTTGCTTTCTGATGGAGAAAATGTTTTTATTGTCGGAGCATTGTTTGTTGCTGTAATCTTCAATGATGCTAATGCAATTCCTCCTTTAACATCTGATACTTTAACTCCAATTGTGTAAGCTCCCTTTGAAAATTTTCTTGTCAGGACATTTGAGTTTCCATTATCAATTTCATATCCTGCTTTTCCGTCTATGTCAAACTCATATTTTAGTTTTGAGCTGTCTCCGTCAGGGTCAGCTGCGTTTGCTGTAAATGTAAAATAGCTTTCTCCCAATTTTGATGTTGAGTCTGCTGTGAATGAATTTATTATAGGTGCTTTGTTAACAGCAGGAACATCAATGACATTTAATGAATATGCTTTTTCAGCTGACAGTTTTCCGTCGGTAATCTTGACTTTTACATCATGCTGCTTTCCACCGTCAGTATCAGAAGGAGTCCATTTGATAATTCCAGATGAGGAATCAATGCTCATTCTTGATGGTGATGAAATAAGCGAAAATGTTAGCTTGTCTCCGTCTATGTCAGATGCCTTTATCTCCTGCGTATAGAGAATGTTTTCTTTTGCATCAGGCAATGAGCTTGTTGATATTATTGGTGCATCGTTGACATTAGCGACATTTATTGTAACAACATTACTGTCAACTGACTGTCCAGTTGCACTTGCTGTAAACTTTACCTTTATTGTTCCGAAGAAATCTGCTCTAGGAGTTATAGTTGCCCTATTATCAGTTATTGTAATCTTCACATCATCTGAATTGCCTTCAACAATTTGTGGTGTAAAAACTAATGAATCATAGTCAGTCTCGTCATAATCAAAGTAATATGTAAGAGGGTTTGTGAGATAGCTGGTGTCTTCTTGAATTGAAATATCAGGAATATTTGAGGTGAGCTTAAGTGGCTTTTTTGTAACAATCAATTTA
>CAZXRI010000107.1:0-4782 GCA_964642765.1 uncultured Methanosarcinales archaeon
CAGGAAATCTTTTCAATGCAGGCAAATAATTCTTCTGTAAATCATGCTGAGAAGGGATTTATCGTCGGAGTCAAGATTAGCGGGATTGCAAGAAAAAATGACAGGGTTTATTTGATTGGGAAAGTTTAGGTTTCTGCATTTGGGTTATTTCTCACATTCACATTCACAGCTTCCATTAACAAACTCGCTCTTAAAATATCTCACAGCATTTACATTGCAGAAATCAATGCAATTGTCCTCGCAAAACTTATCCCCAGCCTTAAGAGTATCAATATCTTCATTGATGTCAAAAATCAGTATAGAATGACCTATGTTGCTTATCGGTTTGTATTTCATCAGCCAGCTCAGGCATTGCGAATTCTCCTCGGAAATCCCATAAAGATAATTCACGCTTACAGCAACAAGTCCTGTTTCAGGATAGCAATTAACTTGCGTATAATTGATTCCCCTGTAAGATGCCCTGTCCTTGCCCCAATAACCCATCCTGATATTCTGGATGCTTTTCTCGTCGAGATATGCCTTCAGCCCTTTCAAATCCTGCCCCCAGTCTATGTTTGAATCCAGAAGAAATCCTGCTCCGTTTTTTGGGCCGCCTATAATCTCATTAAAATAAGCCAAATCATTCGGATAGATTTGGACGCTTTCTGAGATATACCATATTGACAGCAGGATTAATGTAAGGAAGAATATTTTCTGTATATGGAATTTTAGGTTAACTATTCTTCCGACGAAGATAAACAGGAAAGGATATATAGGAAGAAGATGCCTTATACCAATGTTAATCTTTGTAAACATTGATATTAACACAAGGACAGCTATCGGAACAATTATGAAAAACTCGTTGATTGAGTTCTGATGCCTGATGCCCTTGAAGAATACTATCGAGAGCAGAATCAATATAAGCAATGGCACCGGCTCTTTAATTAAGAATGCAACAAGATAATAATACCACCAGCCGGAGCGCGAATGCTCACCCATAAGGTATGAAGGATGTCCTGTATCTGTATGAAATAATACATACTTCATGCCATCAATATATTTTGGAAACCCGACTACAAAATAACCGAGAATGATTGTGAGCATGCCTATCACAAATATCAAAGCAACAAGACCGTAAAACAGCATTGCCTTTCTGCTTGTGACTGACTTGCCAAGAGGGACTTCAGGATTTCTTTTCTTGTAGATTATTATAATTGCGAGGATTACATAGACAGGAAAAAGATAGATTGCAGTAAACTTTGAGAGCTGTGCTGCTCCGAATGTGATTCCAGCCAGAATAATATTCCTGAGTGAGATGTCATTAATGAACTTCCAGAAAAAATAAACTGCAAGAAAGCTGAAGAATGCTGAGCCTATGTCTATTGTTGCAAGGCTTGAATGTGCAATTATCGTCGGGTTAAACACATAAAGAACCAATGAAAATAATGCTGCTTTTGCGCCAAAGAGCTTTTTTGAGAATAAGAATATCACAATGCCGAGGAGAACACTCAGGAGCATGATAGGGATTCTTGCATAATGCAGAATTGTATCTGGATCATTTCCAGAATTGTAGAAAAATTCCTCGCCAAAGTCCCAGTGATATTGCCCTTCAAACTCATTATCTTTTGCAAGAGACCAGCTTTTATGCTCGATGGGAAGCTTTGGATTGATTAACAGCAATGGAAGTGAGCTGAGCATATCAACCAAAGGAGCTGCTTCTAAATTCAGCCTAAAGTCTCCTGTTTTTATTTTTGAATATCCTGATGGGATGTGGCTGATTTCGTCAACTGTTATTGACTTTCTTGACGATTCATAAAGCAATGCTGAGAAAAAAACAGCGAGAAGAATGATGACTATCGGCATATATATCTTTTTGTCGTCGAGATTTATGGGCATCATAATCACTCTATCATAACCATCTTCTTGCTCAGGTTTTTATTTCTTCTGCCCTGCCTTTGGTTATAAGGATTTTTGCTATCTCTTCAGGGACATTTGCTATTTCTTCCTGCTCAAATGGTCCATAAACTTCAAGTTCCTTTCCAACAAATTTCGGGACAGCATGTAGGAATCTGACAGTAAGGCTTAGCTGGCTGCTTTTTGATAAAGTGTCTGCTGAAACAAATCCTTTTTCAGGCTGAGATTCATTTTCAGCTTTTTTAGTTTCTTCTGGATTTGCCGGTGATTCAACAGGTATTTTAACATCCACCGACGGCGTATTTCCAGCAAGGAGCGTTTCGATTATTGATGCTCGGCTTCTCTGGAGAATTTCAACAGCCTGATTAAACAGGAATCTTTCCTCTTTCAAAAGGTTTGATGTGTTGGCACTTTCCATTCCTAACCTGCATTTGTCTATTGCCAGAGTCATGATTTTCTTTTCGCGACGCTCATAGGTCTCCTTGAGGAGCTTTTTTGCATTTATCAGGATGTCTTTATCGTCTGAGGTTTTGTTCTTGAGGTATTCTGAAACTTTCTGGTAATATTTCTCGTCGAGCTTTTGCAGTGAGTCAGAGTTTCTCTCCTTCCTGAGCATTTCAAATATTGCTTCATAGGTTACTGTGTTGTTGTCTTCAGAATCCAATTTTCCATCCCCGATAAAGGAATAGTCAATCAAAATTTAAATACTTTGTTAAGCTTCTCTGTCAAATTGAGTTATTACCTGATTCCATGAACGGATAAGGTATGTGGCATTATGGCAAAATTAACATTTAAACAACTCGAGTTTGAGGATAAGGGAGATTTTGTCAGGGTTAGTTTTCATGGGTTGTTTTATTTTGATGTTGATAAAAAAACTCTTGACTCTATCGGGAAATTTGAGATTACCAGAGAGAATTCAGGAGATAAGGAAGGGAAAAAAGGCTCTATTGTTTTCATTGATGTTCCTGAGAAAAGGGCATGGGCTCGGTTTAATATAATCCTCGACCAAGGATTGGGGAATTTAAAGAGCAAGATTGGTAACAAGAAGGTTATTTATGTGCATCAGGGTTCTGGTATTCCGCTTATCGGCACGAATTATTTTGGGCTTATTGACCGTGGGACAAATATTATCGAGATTAAGCCAATGAACGGATGTAATTTGGATTGCATCTTTTGCAGTGTTGATGAGGGGTTTTCTAGCAAAAGACCTGTTGATTTTCTCGTCGAGAAAGATTATCTTGTGAATGAGTTTAGGAAGCTTGCTGAGTTTAAGAAGTGTGATTGTATTCATGCACATATTGCCGGGCAGGGAGAGACTTTAATGTATCCTGAGATTGTTGAGTTTGTGAGGGATATTGCCCGAATCCATTTTGTAAAAGATATTTCAATAATAACAAATGGAACTCTTCTTACAAAACATCTAATTGATGAGCTTGCATCTGCGGGATTGACAAGGCTTAATATCTCTTTGAATTCTGTTGATAGAGGTATTGCGGATAAGCTTGCTAACATGCCTTATAACGTCGAGAAAGTCATGGAGATGGTCGAGTATGCTTCAAAGAAGATAACTGTTATTTTAGTGCCTGTATTGCTTAGAGGATATAATGAGAATGAGGTATCGAGGATTGTTGAGTTGTATAAGGAGATAAAGGCTAAAGGAGGGAATGTGAGGATTGGAATCCAGAATTTCCTGAATTATCGGCTTGGAAGAAACCCTGTTAAGCAGTTTGAGTGGGATGAGTTTTATGGATTTCTAGATGGGCTTGAGAAAAGGCATGGTGTTAATCTTAGATATATCGAGGATAAGCTTGTTGATACAAAAGAGCTTCCAAAGCCATTTAAGAAAGGTGATGTTGTTAAAGCAAGGATTGTTTGCTCCGGAAGGTTGCATAACGAAATGCTTGCTGTTGCTAATGACAGGTTAATTTCTATTTCTAATTGTCATAGAAAAGGCGATGTAAGTGTACGAATTCTGAGAAGTAAACATAATATTTTCTTTGGTGAGTTTAGGTAATTAAGATAAATAAAGAGAAATCCTGATTAGTTATTAAATGAATCTTTAGAGAATAAGAGAAAAATAAAATTAAAAATAAAAGGGGATTTACCCCAATTAAGCTGTTGTGGTCATTGACTTGACGCTCTTTGATGCAGTTGTTACCTCAACGTTTGTTCCGGTGAGCTTTCCTGCATAGTCTTTTGCGTTAGCAACTACCTGTGATGCAGTTCTAGTGTCTTCTGCACTATATCCTGCAACAAGCAATGCTACGTTTCCGTTTGCCTGTTCAAAGAGTCTTATCTTTGCTTTTCCGTCTTCAAAGCCTGCTGCACAATCTGCTGGGTTACCCAACAATTCTGATGCAACCGAGTTAGCACATGGTCCGCCGACAACAATGAGGTTTTGTGCTTTTATATCCTGTATTTCCTTTGCGAGCTTTGCTGCTCCAACCTCAATCTTATTGACAGTTACCGAATCCTGTGTGCTTCCTGCTGCTCCAGTTGTTGCTACTCCAAGGGTTACGTACAGGTTTGCAATTGCTTCTTTTTCTGGATAGATAAGTTCAACTGTGTCCTGATCACCGCTTGTGTCAACCTTTAACCATGTTCCCCACTCTGTTAATCCTTCTTTCTTGTCAGAGTTGCTATCAAGTGATATAGTTGGGTCTCCTCTGTTTGTACTGCTTGCATCAGTTGGCGAGTTCGAAATTATTGAACTTGGTGTAAGCTTTCCAGATGATGGCACAATTCCAATTGTTATGTTGTGAACTGAAGTTGTTGACTCATCTCTGCTTATGCCTACTCCTTCAACAATAATTGTTGCGTTAGGAGCAAGTCTTACCTGCGCACCATGCTCAGTCCAAAGGTCTGCCCTGATATCTGGATTTGATGTGT
>CAZXRI010000108.1:0-3677 GCA_964642765.1 uncultured Methanosarcinales archaeon
AATTGATTGTGCTATTTTTGTTAAAAATGTGAGACAACTTTAAACAGAAATAGTCCTTATTTATAAATATTACTACTAATAAGTAAGGTTGAATTATGTGAGATGACACATTTTCATTTCAGCAGATATATAATTTACAAAAAACCGAATTACAAGTTAATTTTCCTTAACTCCAAAATCCTCAGCACAATATTCAACCCACCTCTCTTAAATTCCATTAACTTTATTTCATCAAACCCAATCTCTCTAAACTCATGTTTAATCTTCTCAAGATTCTCCTCGAAAACATAGAAGTCTTCTTTGTTCAATTCAATCCTTGCAGCATTTCCAAAATGCCTTACTCTTAATTCCTTAATTCCAAATTCATCTCTCAAATAATTTTCCGCATCCTCAATCATCTTCAGTTTTTTTAATGTGATTTCATTTCCATACGGAACTCTCGACGCTAAACATGGAGAAGCTGGCTTATCCCATATTTCCAATCCAAGCATTTTTGCAAGCTCTCTTATTTCAGATTTGGTCAGCTTAGCATCTGCAAGAGGGCTTTTGACTGCATATTCATCTGCGGCTTTTAATCCCGGACGATAATCCTTCAAATCATCAAAGTTTGTTCCGTTAAGGATATTCTTGATTCCTTTCTCAACAGCAAATTCTTTTATCTTTGTGTAAAGCTCGCTTTTGCAGAAATAGCATCTGTTGGAAGGGTTTTGCAGATAGCTTTCATTCTTTGTTTCATCGGTCTTAATTATGAAATGCCTTGCTCCAATCTGATTTGCGATTCTTTGTGCTATCTCAATCTCCCGACGGGGAACAGAAGGGCTGTCTGCTGTAACTGCAATAGCATTCTTTCCTAAAACATCATGTGCAGCCTTAAGCAGGAATGCAGAATCAACTCCTCCTGAGAATGCGATGATGGCTAAATTCATCTCTCTCAGAATAACCTTTAGCTTCTCAAACTTATCTTCTGTTTCAATCTGGTTTATCATGCCGTCTGATATTCTCAACAAGGTTTAAAATCTTTCTGAAACAAATCTTATAAATCCACAGATAAATAACCTTTTCTATGCAAGACATCTATGCAGAATTCATGAAGCATCTCGACGAAATAAACGGCTCGATAATAATAGTCGAGGGAAAAAAAGACAAGCTCGCATTAGAAGAATTAGGCATAGAAAATATAATCTCCCTGAACAGGCAGCCACTATACAAAATCATTGACAGGCTCACAGGCACAAATGAAAAAATAATAATCCTCACAGACCTAGATGAAGAAGGTAAAATCCTATATTCAAAGCTCAACTCAGCACTCCAGTCAGTCGGTGCGAACATAGATAATCATTTCAGGAATTTCCTCTTCAAAAAAACAGAGCTAAGGCAGATAGAAGGAATGCTCACTTATCTTGAGAAACTCCGTCGGAACTCGCCTTCTTGTCATGGCGAATAGAATTAACATTTGCATCATCATTTTCATACTTGGAATTCACAACCTCACTAATCAGAGAAGCTTTTTTTGGACCAATCATGCTAACTTTCTCAAGCTCTTCCCGAGAAGCATTTACAATATTCTTTATGCTTCCAAGCTCCTTCAATAAAGGCTTTGACAAAGTCATCCCAATCCCAGGAAATGCACTCATGATATATTCCTGAATCTCCTTAATGGTCGCAATCCTCTTGTTGGGATGCATTGACCAATAAGAATCATCCTCGCTCTGTTCTCTTTTTGCAATAGTCCTGAGCATTGCTGCAGTCTCTCTAAAATCATCTGTCTGAAAAATCGGAATGCCATAATCAACAAGAATCGTTGCAATCATTCCCCTTATGGAATTCGGATGAATGTTCCTCATGGAAAAAATATTCTCTGTTCCCTGAATTATAATAATCGGCCTGAAATAATTTGACTTGAGGTTTTTCATCTGCTCGAACAATCTTCCGTCTATAATCGAGTTCACGAAATCTCCCACAAGCTTGACTTCAACAGCAACCCTGTCGCTAAGGACATAATCAGCAATATCAAGCTTCTCAAGCTGGACATCTAAATTCCATTCCATCAACTCCTTTACAATCTCATTTCCCTTCTCTCTATAATCAGCAACAACCCTGTATCTTTCCTCTGAATTGTTGCCATCACCATTTGCTTTCTCGTCTGAAAAATCATCAAGGCTTTTATTTTTGGAATGAAAATTCTGGTGGTAAGCCTTTCCTCTCAAGTTAGCTCTCAGGCTGTTAAGCACCTCAGCCATTCTCCTCTCCTTGTTTTTTGCAATCCACCAGTAAGCCTCATCCCTTGTCTTCTTTGTCATAAAGGCAACAACTCTTCCCTTTTCCTGCCTTCCTGTTCTTCCCCGTCTTTGAATCTGCCTTATTGCGCTAGGAACAGGTTCATAGAAAACAACAACATCAACTCTTGGAATATCCAAACCTTCTTCACCAACAGATGTACAGCAAAGGACATTAAACTTGTTCTCCCTGAAATCCTGAATCATCTGCTTCTGCTCTTTTTGGCTTAATCCTGTATCGGCTTTTTTCTGCTGACCGACGAAAAGGCTTGCCCTGACATTCTGGATTTTATTCAGCTCATTAACAATGTTCAATGCATTATCCCTGAAATGATTGAACACAATAATCTTGGCTAATTGGTTAAGTTCAACTTCCTTCTTCACAAATTCACAAAGCTTCTCCAGCTTTGGATGCTTTATTCCTTTCTCATACAAATTTCTCGTCAGAATTAATGCAGAGCGGAAATTCAAATCTGAGACAACACTTTTTACTGCCTTTACTTTTGTTGTGTAAGATTCATTGTGCAGTTTATCCATGTAATTATATAATGCAATAATCCCTTGTGATTCAAGCATCTCAATAGCATGAGACACTTTCATAATTTCAGCAAGCGTTGAAATAGAACTCCACATAACAGGATTATTTTCTCCTGAATTAATCCTTCCCATAATTTGAGCTTGCAATCCAATCAATTCCTTTTTTGCAACTCCTTTTGTCCCAACCTCTTGGATAACTCCAAAATTCTTCAGCTTGTCAAGCCTTTCTCGGATAATCGTATTCAGATAAGTCTGTATCTTGACAAACTCTTCAGGAAGCTCAACCTTAAACCATTCAATATCTATGTCCTGCGCATAAGGCTTAACATCAGGATCCTCGCTTGTCCTTATCTCAATCTCCTCGATAAAAAGATTCTTGCACACCGCAGCAATCCTGTCAAGCTCAGAACCAGGAGAAGCTGTAAGCGCAAGTATCCTTGGAGATTTTGCCTTTTTCTGATACATCTTTGCAAGAAAGACATATGAATAATTCCCAGTTGCCCTGTGAGCCTCGTCTATTCCAAGAAGAGAAACATCCTCAAAGCTTATCTTGCTGTTGATAATGTCATTCTCCAATCCTTGCGGTGTCGAGAAAATAATCTGGGATGACTTCCATTGCTCTGCTCTTTTTTCAGGTGAAATGTTTCCTGTAAATACAGCAAGCTTTTCAGGAGCGATTTCAAAATTCGTCAGGAACACATCGCGATACTGCTCGATAAGAGGCCTTGTCGGACCAATAAATAAAATCTTCGACTCAGGATAGACTTTCAGCCTGTGCGCAGCAAGCATAAGAAAAATAAAAGTCTTCCCCATTCCAGTTGGCAAGACAACAAGCGTATTTTTCTGCACCGCACTTGCAAGAAT
>CAZXRI010000108.1:3687-4679 GCA_964642765.1 uncultured Methanosarcinales archaeon
TGCTGGTATAATCTGGGTGTGAAATTTTTAATCATGTTTAGCAGAGAATAAGATGTCTTGATTTATAATTGTATAGCAAATCACATTAATAATCGGAACTGTGTTCCTAACGGAATGTTATTTCCTATAACTCTATCAATACGGTATGTCATGTATAATCCCTCTTGAATGAAGATAATAGCTCACATATCCGCCGACGATAAACAAGGTAATTAGAATCATCCAGTTTCCGAACCTTGTCCCGAGAGTATATCCTATAATAAATCCTGCTAGAATCAGGTAATAGGGAAACTGCAAGTGCGGTCTTTCATGCCTGTAATAAATCAATCTTCCTGCCATCATGCCGCACAAAAATACAACAGTATAGCTGATGAACGCGCTTCCTGCAGCAAGCGAGACAACAAACCCTATAATTAGCAGAACAAAGAACACATACTCTGGCCAGTGCGAGAACAAATCAAGAGTTGGTATTGCTGCTTTTTTGCTTATCATTAATTTAATCCTGCTTGTCATTTCATCCTCGGCAAATTGAAGAAAATCCGAGGGTATCTGCTCGGATTTTCAGCAAATCTGACAGGCATTTATTCATAAATAATATTTCTGCCAGTCAGATTCATCTTCCTTTCATTCCTGCGCTTGGGCCTTGCCATGCATCTCTCTCGAAATATAGGTAATACATCAGCCAGAATATAATCGCAATAATTACAGAAGCAACAAGTGAAATCAATGGATTAATCTTAACAAGCATCAGGAACGAAGCAGCAAATACAAAAGTTGCCATAAAAGCATACATCATTCTGCTGCCATAAAATACCTTGCCTCCATTAAGAGCAGGAATAGGGAGCATTGTGAAAATAGCAATAGCAACATTTACAACAATCATCTTCTCGATAATCGGGCTTTGCACCATGCTATTCACAAGCTTAAGCGTCAGTGCAAGAAAAACGCTTGCCACAGAGCCCCACATGGATAAAATCCCGATGGTAACATAG
>CAZXRI010000109.1:0-4678 GCA_964642765.1 uncultured Methanosarcinales archaeon
GAAATAAAGAATATTCATCCCGATTGATTTTAGGCACAGGAAAATATCCTGACTTTGAAATAATGCAGAAAGCACTTGATGTATCTGGCACAGAGATTGTTACTGTTGCAATAAGAAGGATAAATCTCGACGATAAATCAGGGAATTCCCTCTTGGATTTTATTAACAGAAAAAAATATACTCTGCTTCCCAATACAGCAGGATGCTATACTGCAAAGGATGCTATTCTTACTTGCGAACTTGCACGAGAAGCTTTAGGAACTGATATAGTAAAACTTGAAGTTATCGGAGACCAGAAAACTTTATTTCCTGATAACATTGCATTGATTGAAGCCGCAAAAGAGCTTGTGAAAAAGGATTTTATTGTTCTGCCTTATACAAATGATGATCCTATTGTCTGCAAAAAGCTCGAGGAGATTGGATGTGCTGCTGTCATGCCATTAGCGGCTCCTATTGGTTCTGGATTAGGAATCAGGAATCCTTACAACCTAAAGATTATTCTCGAGAATGCAAAAATTCCTGTGATTGTTGATGCAGGTGTTGGCACTGCAAGTGATGCTGCGATTGCTATGGAATTAGGAGCAGATGGTGTTTTGATGAATACTGCAATTGCAGGAGCAAAATATCCTATCAAGATGGCAGAGGCAATGAGGAAAGCAGTTGAATCTGGAAGATTGGCTTATCAGGCAGGAAGGATTCCTAAGAAATTGTATGCAAATGCCTCAAGTCCTTTAGACGGTGTTTTGAGGATTGAGTAAATACAACTCGAAATTAGCAGGATTATTACTAATAAACAGCTTAGCTCTTTTTTTGGCATTGCGGATTGTTTTCGTCAATGATAAAATATAAACTTTGCTAAAATTTGTTTAGGTTATTCAAAATATCAGCATAAATTGATGGCTTGATATAATATCCGTTTTCTATCAGGAGATTAATCAAAATAATAGCTTCCTGTCTTTTTATAATCCCTTTTTGCAATGCTAAAAAAATCAAGGTGGTTGTTCTGATGTATTTAATGTTAAATGCCTTTGCAACTTTAACTGCCGAAGAATCATCGAGGATTATAGTGCCTTTATTCTCTAATGCAAGATTAATTGCAGAATTTTCTCCTTTTCCTATTCCATAATCAACTTCTTTTTTAGGCTTTGAAATCTTTATCCAGCCAGATTCAAGAGCATTTTTTATAATTAAGTAATCTGGTTTATTCTCTATCAATACTTCATTTTTCACAGATTCAGGAATTGTAACTTCCCTAAACAGATTTTTTAAAAGTACTAACTGATTAATTTTTGCAAGAAATATTATCGGTGTCGAGTTGCATATCATTGTATAACTTTTATGTCTTTTTCCAAATCCTCTTTTGTATATCCAGCCCAGTCAATGTTTTTTCCTCTCGCTAATTCCATCATCTCCCAAACATAAATCCCGCATTCTTCAGCCGCTTTGCCGATAGAAATTCTTTGCTCAGAAAGCTGTTCAAGTGCATTTTTTATATTCCATTCTTTTATTGCACTATCTAAGAGTCTTCTTATTACTTCACTCCTGTCGGTCTGCCATTTCTTTTCTATTTTGCTTATTTCTGCCAAAACAGGCTTTTCAACTCTTAATGATATTGTTGCTTCCATATTGTAAGACAATGTAATATATTGTATACCAATATATAAACTTTACTGAAAAAAATAAACCCGTCAGGCAATTTCCTCAGATAAATATCCTTACAATATTTTCTTCAGGATATTTTAGGCTGGACTTATTGACATCTTCTCTGGTAGTAATCCTAAATATATCAACTGTTTCATTTTGTATTGCAAGCTCAGAATGATGATAATCCTCAATAACAACTTTTCCGATAGATGTTAGCTTAAAATTAGTTAGCATAGCCGAAGAGCAATGCACGTTTGTTCTAAGTATATATGATGGCATATACACATGTGTTCCATTTGAAACAAGGTCATAGACAGTTTCATAAAACCTGAGCATTTCACCTTTATCATGGGAAAGCGGATAATTTATCGTCTTCCTTTTGGCATAATAATCCAAGAATACAGAATAGTCATCAGATACAATGACTGAACTCTCAGGCGTCTTCTCCTCTATAAAAAGGCTCATTTGCTTTGGACCCGAATAGTCATGCCTGAACGAGATTATTGGATATGCAATAATAAAAGACTGCACAGCCAATATAACAATAATCAATATGGCGACAAACTTTCTTGTTTGATATATCCTATGCAGGAAAAGACATATCAGTATAATAATCGGAATAAAAGATGCCGCATAAAATCTAGGTGTAGCAACTTTCAGCATTCCAAGCGGCAGGAATATAGAGAGAAACCAAATAAGAGAGAATAAAACCATACCATGGTTCTTCTTGTAAATCAGATAAGCTATGGAGATTAATGTAAATATGAGGATTATCGGTGTAAGTGAAATAACTAGAATAACGCTTAGAGAAAACAAATGCCATAAGAGGACTTTCAAAAACTGCCACGAAAATTCTATCGGAATAGTATAATTTGTTGATATTGTAAAGAGTTTAAACCTTAATTCAAGAATCAAAAGTGTTGCAGCAGGGATTGTTCCGACGATTATCCTTTTCATATCAAAAGTCATGAACTTGCTGTTATATCCTGCGATTACTCTGGAAGGAAAGAAGTAAATCATCCCAAATAGGACTAAATAGAGTATATTGTCAGAACGTACAAGAAGGGAAAAGGCAAAAGCAGAGCTTGATAAAAGCCAATAAATCTTCTTGTCTGTTTTCAGGGCTTTTACAAGAAGATATCCTGAAAGCATTACAAAGAATATTCCGGGCCCGTTGCTTTTTGCGTATGTAGTTATAACGAGGAAAACAGGATTTAAAGAGAATAAAATGCTTGTTGTAATTGCTACAAATCTGTTATTTAGCAATTCTTTGATGAACAGATAGATTATTGGAACTGCAAGTGATGAAAGCAATATTGTGGCAACTGTTACTGAGAATTCTGCTGTTTGGTGATTGAAGATGTAATGAAAGAATGCATAGATAATTGTTGTTATAAGCACAAACCCATGCCTTCCACCGACGGCACTATGAATGGATAATTCGGTTAATGATTCTTCTGTTGCTTTTGCAAGCTGGACAGAATCATGCTCAAACAATCCTTGGTTAATGAATATAAGTCGAGGTATGAATGCAAGCAGGAATAGCAGGACAAATATGTGCCATGTTCTGAGTTCTTTGAAGTATGATATAGTTGCCCTGAGAGGCATGTTTGATTCGCCGATGTAATGTTACATTTAGGTAATATTAATTGGTTTCTATTATGAGGCATATTTTTATACCTATTTATTTTGCAATGATTCATGCCAATAAAAACCATAATCTTCGACTTAGGCGGAGTTTATTTTACCGATGGTGCAAATATCTGTGTAAAAAAGCTTAGCTCTGAATTTGGAATACAGGAAGAAAAGATAATGGAATCCATGAGAAGCAGATTTGGTAATGATTATCGCAAAGGAAATATTTCCGAGAAGGAATTTTTCGAGAGCATGAAAGTGCATTGCAAAATCTCTGCTGATGTTGAAAAGCTTGCTCATACATGGCATTCATGTTATGAGCCTATTGAAGAAGTTGTGAACATAGTAAAAAGGCTGAGAGAGAAAGGATATGAGGTTATTTTTCTATCAAATAATGTTAAGGAAAGGGTTGAGTTCTTGCAGAAGAAGTATAGTTTTATCGAGCAATTTCACGACGGTGTTTTTTCTCATATTGTCAAGGCAACTAAACCAGACATTGAAATCTACCAGCACATCCTGAAGAAGACGAAGAATAAACCTGAAGAATGTGTTTTTATTGACGATAGAGCAGATTATCTTATTCCTGCTGAACAGTTGGGAATGAAAGGAATTCATTTTAGGAATGCTGGACAGTTGGAAGAGGAGTTGAAAGGATTAGGGATTGATGTTTGAATAATTTTCAAATCATATTATGGATTTAACTTTTCCAATTCCTCTACACTTATTATTTTCAGATTAAACCTGCTTTCCAATTCTTTTCTCTTTTTTAATAAATTCTCATTGCCCGTTACAAAATAATCAGAATCTGCATTCATAACAGCATCTAAATACTGCAAAAAGCTGTCAAAACCAAACTCATCATAAAACATATCCTTATAGTTGTTTTCATATTCTTCTTTTGTAAATATCTTTTTTTTAAATGCCTGCTCAAGAATCCTTTCTTTCTGCCCGTGTAATGCTCTGCCAATCCTCTCAAAGAATCTTTCTTTTTCCTCTTTTGGAAGAGATATTAGGTTTTCAATCCATTCTTTCTTTATGACTCCAAATCTGTTTTGATTTTTCATTGTTGATAGCACGAATAATAAATCAAAACTTAAATAATCTTCTAAAATATTCCTATAAAAATGCCTAAAAAAATACCATTCAACCTCTACCTCATCACCGACAGAACCCTTTGCAAAAAGTCTTTTCTCGAGGTAATTGAGGAAGCATGCAAAGCAGGAATTAAAGCAATCCAATTAAGAGAAAAGGATTTGTCATCTAAAGAATTAGTTGAGTTGACTTTGAAAGTCAGAGAAATCACTTTAAGATTTGGAACGAAACTATTCATCAATGACAGGATTGACATTGCAAAAATTGTAAATGCCGATGGAGTTCAGCTTACTGAAAATTCTCTGCC
>CAZXRI010000110.1:0-4430 GCA_964642765.1 uncultured Methanosarcinales archaeon
AATATTGAATCAGCAGAATTGCATTATGAATATGTCAGGAAGATTAATTCAGTATCAAAAGCAGAGATTATTTCTGTTGCGAAGAAGATTCTTGACGGTAAGTTTACTGCTGTGAGGATTGAATAGAGTACTTATATCAATTTTCTCTATCGCATTGAAAACATAAAAAAAGGTCTGAACTCACAACCCAAATTTGAGGACTATCTTTGCAATGCGGCCAACCGGCACAAACTTAATAAACAAGTATAGATATACTGTATATACAGGTGATACTTGTTGCAAATATTCCTTACAAAACATGCTCAGCTAAAAATGGTTGCATTGGGCATTTCGGTCGAGGACGTTAGGAAAGCAATTATACAAGGTTCAAAAACAAGGCAAACAGATGGACTTTTGGCAAGCTTCAGATATTATTGTGTTGCATACAAAATTATTGGACAGGAAACATATAAGATAAAAACAGTATATTTAAGGTAGAAAAATGAAAAGAACAAAATGCGAAGAATGTAATGGGAAAATAATTCTAAAAAATGTAGAAGTTTCTATTCACGGCATATCTCTTGGAAAATTTCCAGCAGATGTTTGTTCAAAGTGCGGAGAGGAAGTCTTCGAGGAGAAAATCTCTTCAGAAATAGAAAATCTGTCAAAAGCAAGAGGTCTCTGGGGATTAGACAGGAAAGTAAAGATTGTAAAAATTGGAAATTCTCTTGCTGTGAGAATTCCAAAGCCAATATCTGATTTTCTCGGATTAAAAGACGGCAAAGAAGCAATTCTCCATCCAGAGAAAAATAAATTAATTATAGAGAGTTAATTCAGCACACCAAAATCCACACAAACCCTAAAAATTCTCGGAGCATACTGCCCGCATTTCTGGACATTCAAAACAGAAATCTTTTTCTTCTCCTTAGAGCAAATCTTCTCTATTTTCTCGACGACCTTCTCGAACTTTCCCTCTTTCTCAAAATCATAGAAATGAATAATCCCTTTCTTCTTAACTGCTTTCAGGGCAACATCCAAAAAAGAATCAGCATCCTTTGGCAGAGGCATTAAAATCCTGTTGAACTTTTTTTTCAGCTTAGGAACAACAACATTAACATCACCACAAAATAATTTTACATTCTTGCATTTGTTCAGCTTGGCATTTATCTCAGCAAACTTATGTGCAGCAGGATTTAATTCAACACCATAAACCTCCTTTGCCTGAGAATTTTTAGATATTGTTATTGGCGAAATCCCAATTCCAGAGAACATCACAAGAACTTTCTCGTCGGGATTTACAAGGGAAAAAACCCGCTTGCGTTCCTCGCTTAATCTCGGCGAGAAATAGCATTTGCCTAAATCAATCCTGAAAATACACCCGTTCTCCCTGAAAATTGTCTCCTGCCTTTTCTCTCCGCCAATTACCTTGAACTTAGGCAATCTGAATTTGCCGGAATATTTCTTTGTCTTCTTGAGGATTACCTTAATGTTTGGCTTGAATTTGAATATTGCCTCAGAAACAGCTTTTTCATGCTTCTTAATCTCGTCGGGAAATTCGCTGAATATTAGTATGTCTCCGACAGTATCATAAGCAGAAGGAATAAAACTTATTTCATCCTCAGTCATTCTTCCTTTCAGCAACTCAGCGAGCTTTTGGTTTGCCATTTTTAATATATTATGCTATTCAATGCCATTCAAAAGAATTTGCTTAAAGTTGACTGGCTTTTTTGTTTTTTATTCTCTGTGAAATCCTTTATTGCATTCATTATGCGCTCCTCGGAAAAATCATGCTCTTCGACAAGGAACTTTTTCAGAGAATTCTCGTCTATGCTTTTCCATTCAAGATGATAATCATCAGTTACAGGGATGTTTTTTATTATGTCAAAAATATCATGCCAGTCCAAATCAGAATGCTCATCCCATTTTACTTCTCTGAACAGATTATCAAAATCCCTTCTGTGAGCCTTTACCAATTTGAGTGCGGTTTTTGGTCCAATTCCCTTTATTCCTGATGGATTATAATCTGTTCCGACGAGAATTGACAAGGCTATAAGCTGCTCATGGTCTATTCCAAGCGAGTTGAGGGTTTCATCAAGATGGACAATCTCAGGCTTTACTTCCTCATAAGCAAGCTTGTTTGGTCTTTTTCTCTTGCCGAAAATCGAGAGATTCCTGATTAATTTTGGAGTGCCGAAAAGAAGCGAGTCAGCATCCTGTGATGAAACAGCAAATGCATCTCCTTTTTTTGCTATGTGAGCTGCCTGTGCTTCGCCTTCTGACGGTGCTTCGATTATTGGCAAGCCAAGAATCGCAATTAACTTTTTTGCATCTGATATAATCTCCTTGGTTATTTTAACGCTTCTCGATGCATATTTCCTCATTGCATCTGTATCTTCCTCAGCAACAGCTTCAGCATGAAGTGCCTCTGCTTCTTTTTTCAATGCCTTTCTTCTCTCATTCTCACGCCACTTTAATTCAGGCGGCTTTCCGTCGAAGACAAATATTGGGCGGATGTTATTCTCAAGCAATTTTACTGTCCTGAAAAATAATCCTGAGAGATGAGAAGTAATGTTCCCTCTGGAATCCATAAGCAAAGTTCCGTCTCTCTGCCTTATTGTCGCAAGAAATTGGTAGAGGTAAATGTGCGTGTCAATTGCAATAACCTTTCCTGAAAGCTCTGCTAATGAGACTTCTTTTAATGGCAAAAGCTCGGTTATTTGGACGCCCATTTTTAATCCTGCATTCCATAATTATACAATAATTGTATTTGGCTATATCCTCTTCACGATTATATTCGGAAAATCCCTCAGCATATCTTCTGCTTTTTTGTTCAGCTCTCCCCGATACAAAAACACAAGAGGAAGTTTCTTGTATTGCGATTGCATATAAGCTGATGATATGTCTGCATCAGTAATTCTCTTCTTAAACTTTGCCCTGCAATAGCATAAGATTTTCCCGATTGCTGAGGAAATCCTAATCTCGCATTCCAAGTCTGTTTTTTTTCCGCCTACTTCAATAACATCAATATCGTTCTTTCTGAAGAAATCTCTTAGAATTTTTTCTGTATCAATCTTTTCTTCTTCCAGATTCTTATCTTCAACTTTTTTGTCTTCTGCTTTTTTGCTCTCTATTTTTTTTGTTTCCGTGATATCAAGAATCTTTTGTTCAGGAATTGGCTCTTTTTTATTTTCCGAGACAGGTACAGCAAGCTTAGTCTCCTCGATAACTTGCTTCTTAATTTCAATCTCAGCTTTTTTCTCTTCCTTGATTTCCTGCGTTGACAACTCTTTTTTGGATTGCAATTTCACAATAGATATTGCTTCTTCGTCGGAAATCAGGAACCATCTCCAGTAATTTTCATTCTCTACGCTAAATGCCTTGGCAAAATCCTTCATATCCTTGAGAGCAACCCTTTGCATTGGCTCGAGGACTTTATCCTGAAGAACTTTTTTTTCAGCAAGCATGTCATAGACAGATTTATCCTTTGCCCCTAGATTTGCTGAAAAAGATTGCAGCTTGGATTCCTGCCCAGGAAGATAATAAAGAGGCGTTCCTCCAATCTTGAGGTTTGATACCTTAACTTTTCCGTTTGCAGAAAGCTCGGAGAGAAAAGCCGATGCCATAAGGATATTCGTATTGAACTGCTTGGCTAATCTTACTGGTATAATCGGTCCTGAACTTTTCAGAAAATCAATTATTTTATCTCGGAGGTCCATAAAATCTATAAATGAAAGAGGATATAAATATGTTTCTTAATCACCTATCTGAAGCTATCCAATAACCCTCTTTTTATCTCGGAAAATCTTTTCACATTAAGGTTAAGGTGCTTTATATCTTTGAATGAAACAATTATCTGTTTCAGTCTTTGCCTGTATTCTGTGAGTTTGTATTTTTCAAGCAAACCATTATACTTTCTGAAATCTATTTTTGCATAACACAAAAGTGTCATCACATCAATCCTATCTTTTTGGCCTTTAATGCTGTCTTTTCTATCCAATTCTGCTCCTTGCTTTAAGATTAAAAGAATCTCAGGCAGAACAACTTCAAAGCTCTCAATTCTTGATGTCTGCTTTGATATTTCCTCGACAGGAAGAGCAAGCCTTGAATAATATGGAATGTAAATATCAACATCAATCTCTCCAAATTTTATCTCGTATTTCTTGAGGTTGTCATTTTTTCTCAAGTCGTACTTCTGCCTTATTATCTCCAAATCCTTAATCTCAGGAAGGAGAATATCTATGTCTTTTGACTTGTGCTGTTTTGTCCATAAATATGCTGCCCAGCCTCCGATTATTATAAACCTGAATGGCTCTTTTTTCAACTCCTGCATTATGCTCCAGCTTTTTTCAGTAAGCAGGCTATTCCAGAATTCCATGAAGCCTCACCTCTAATGCCTTGACAAATTCCTTTGCATACCACTCTCGAAGATTCCACAAGTCAACAAATGTGTT
>CAZXRI010000110.1:4440-4662 GCA_964642765.1 uncultured Methanosarcinales archaeon
CCATATCTTTCAATTGTGCTGTCTTTTTTCAGGACAAATAAATTAGGTGTTCCTTTTTCTAGCGGAAAGCGTTTTTTTATGTCCACATCACCATAAATATAAACCTCTGAATAGTCAGCAGGAACATCCTTAAATAAAAATTTATACCCACCGTAAGCAGTAAAAATGATATCGTTGGGCATTGATTTTTCTATCTGCGTAATTGGCATTTCTGCTCTTGTT
>CAZXRI010000111.1:0-4640 GCA_964642765.1 uncultured Methanosarcinales archaeon
GCAGCTTGAGAAATACTGCGGAGAATTTCTTTATACTTATGTTGATAAGGAAGGAATGATGCAAGGCACAAATCTTGATGTAATCCGCAAAATAAAAGGCATGACAAAAAACAAGCTTACAGCAGCAGGAGGAATCTCGACGATAAATGAGATATTATCGCTTGAAAAGATGAATGTAAACTCTGCATTAGGAATGGCGCTTTACACAGGAAAATTAAATTTTGATGAGCTTGTTAAATTGAGCAAGGAGTTTAGCAACAAGACAAAATGAAAAAATCCATGACAATTATCATAATATCAATACTTGTTCTTTCTTTATTATTTGGGCTTGAGTTATATGCAATCAATCAGGTTACAATTGACACATCACCTGAAAGCCTGATACTCTCGATAAACTCGTTCAGTTCACAAAGCACAATTGAAGAGACAGATTTCCAGACAGTTCTCACATTGAGGAATCCGACATTTGTGCCAGTGATTATCCCGAGAATAACTTACACACTTGAATATGGAGAAACATTAATTGCAGACGGGAAATCAGGAATTGTTTTCATCATGCCTTTCTCGTCGAAACAAACGGAATTTTCTGCGAGTATATATCACATTAGCTCATTAAAATCAATCATTAATGCAATAACTGGATTTATTACCAATAAAAAGCAGGAGCTTAAGCTGGATGCAGAAGCTGAAATTGGGTCTCTCAGGTTTCATGTTGATGTAAATCAGAAGTTTCCCGACGGTAAATCCTGAATTTGATAAAACATCCTGCAAAAAATAATAGAAAATAAAAATTTCCCGAATAGAAAGATATAAATAGAAACACATCTAGTAAAATAGCATGGCAAAAAAGAAAACAAGTGTAAAAGGAAAGAAAGCTAAGAAAAAGAAGTGATGAATTTCTTTTTTTTAGTTTTTTTCTTTATTCTTAGTCTTAAAAGATTTGAGGTGAATATTATGCCGGAAAACAAAGTTAAGGTTTACAGCACGCAGAACTGTCCATGGTGCAAAAAGGCCAAGGAATTTTTGGCAAAGAACAATGTCCAGTATGATGATTTGAATGTAGCTGAGAATGAAGAAGCAAGAAACGAGATGCTTACTAAATCTGGACAGATGGGTGTTCCTGTCCTTGACATCAATGGGAATATCATAATTGGCTATGACGTCGAGGAAATGAAAAAAGTTCTGAAGATTAGTTAAATTTCAAATAATCTTCTTTTTAACAATCTCTCTTAGAATCTTATTCATCAATATCGGAGACAAAATCTCAGGATTGTCATCCTTTCCAAACCATCTTAATTCTTCAATCTCCGATGATGGCTTTGGCTCTCCGATAATTTTTCCTGAATAAAGATAGATATGAACAATCAAATCCTTCTCGTTTGCCGCAATATCAGAAAAATCCCCGAGATATTTTAATGATTCAATATCTGTTTTGCATCCAAGCTCCTCGAGGATTTCCCTTTTGATACATTCCCGAGGCGTTTCATTTCCTTCAGGCTTTCCACCTGGAAGGATAAACAATTCCGTGGATTTTTTCTTGCAGATAAGGAATTTGTTTTCCTTGACTATGATTAATCCGTATTTTTGGACGGTTTGCATTATTTACATCTGTAATAATCAAGAATATAAATTTACCCCAAAAAGTTAAATATAACTTGAGTTTAATATTGTTAACAGGTGATTAAACATGGAAGCTATTGCAAAAACCAAAGCAGTCGGAGGTTCTCTGATGATTACTATTCCGAAGGATATTGTTATCGAAGAATCAATAAAAGAAGGTGAAGTAATCAAAATCACCATCGAGAAAATTAAAAAGGACTGGTTTGGATGCCTGAAAGGGATTGGCTCATTTACAAAAGATGATGAGATGAAAACACATGACTAAATTTGTAATTGATGCTTATGCTTGGATAGAATACTTTGAAGGGAGCAGTGCTGGTGAGATAGTTAAAGAAAAAATAATCAATCCATCTAACGAGATATATACTTCTACTGTTACAATAGCAGAAGTAATCAGCAAAATCAAGCGTGTAAATAGGGATTTTGAAATTGCATATAAGGCAATAATTACACTTTCAAAGCCAATAAGTGTAGACGATGAAGCCGCAAAAGAAGTTGGGTTGTTGTATGCTGAAATAAAAAAGAAGATACTTGATTTTGGTCTTGCTGATGCATTTGTTTTGAATCTTGCAAGAAGCATTAAGGCAAAGGTATTGACTGGAGATTCACATTTTAAGAACTTTCCTGAGACAGTAATGATATAGCACGATAATATTCACCTAAGCAACAATCTTCCTGAAATTCCCAACAGTTGTCCCTTTTTTCAGCATTGAAATATCTTCTATTTTTGATGCAAGAATATTCTGGTAAGTCCTTATTATCGTCATTGTATCTTTATTCAGGTCAAGGAAAAAGTATTTTATTCCTGAATCAATCAGCTCAAGAACATGCTCGTAAACAGCAATTGAGCGGGAATAAAGCATTTCAGTATTCCCATTCACAATCCTTAACGGAAAAGTATATCCTTTCTCGTCTGTAAGTGATTTCTCGATGAATTTTCCCTTGAAATGCATTACTGGAATCTCCCCATGCGCATAATAAATAAATTCTTTGTTGCTGAATTTAGCTATCTCGCCAGCGCTTAATTCAGGGGAAATCATCGGAAGGATTCCAATTTCCCTGAGAGCAGATACATCAATATCATTAAACACATTCAGCGAATACTTGCCGTGCTTCTCTCCTGAAAATTTTGCTTTTATTCCAAGCATTCCCCAATTGCCAATGCAAACTCCGTCTGGGGTTATCTCAGAAATAATCTTCTCTGCCCTGATTATATCGCTGTCCGCCATAACAACAGGGCAGTCAAGGAAGAACTTTGAATTTGTGCATACCTGCTTTGCCTTTTTCAGAGTTTCACCGTCGGAGAATATATCAAAGTAAATTGCATAAGGCGAACATGAGTTGGCTTCTTCAAGCTGTGAAATTGAATAAACCTTTACAATTAATCTTGGCTTTCCGTCGGGAATTTTTGGCTCAATAACAGGAAGAATTGCTGGGCTTGCAGAGATTGCAATGCATGATTTTCTCGACTGCATTTTTCTTGAGAAGACTTTTTCTTCCATCTCCTGCCTAAGCTTTCTCAAGATGCTGAACGGCATGAAAACATTATCAGGCAAAACAGAATTTTCAATCTTCCATTTAATTCCGTAATTCTCTGACTTTGCAAATTCCTTTTCAATATCAGATATTTTCAGAGGGTTTTTCTCTGCCTTCTGCAAATTAATATCTGAAAACACTTCAAAATCACTTCCCCTTACGCATAATGGCTTTCCTTCATTTCCGTCCATAGAGACATTCTCGACGATAAAATTGGCTTTTTTATCAGGCAGAAAATCAGACTCATTATATCTTGAAGTCAGAAAAACCTTTGAGCCATTCCTAAAAAGCCTTCCCGGAATCTGGACAATGTCTCCTTTTTTTGCAGAATCAGTTTCCTTGCTGTCCACAAGCAGTTTTTTTACGAGCATTCCTTCCATCTTTCCGTTTCCTGAAGACATGCTATATTCATTCCAGAAACCAATCCCGTCGTAAATTCTCAGGTCAGAATTCAGCTTGAGCTTATTGAATGAGACAGTTCCGAGGAAAATCCCCCTGTTCATTGGCATTTCTTTTCCGATAATTGTTTTGTTTCCTGCAAAAAAACCGTCTGTAAATTCCCTGTTGAATCCCATCTTGAGCTTTTCAACCTGCTCATTCGATATAGGATTTATTTTTCCATCTTTAGTCATATTTTCAGCAGAATCAATCTGCTGTCTGTAAGTTCTCGTCGTGATTGCAACATATTCAGGAGATTTCATCCTGCCTTCAATTTTAACAGCATTAATTCCCAAACTGGAAATCTCACCTATCCTGTTTGCCAGCATAAGATCTTTCGGGCTGATTAAAAAACCGGATTCGTTGTATTCCTTCCTGCATGAGCTTGCGCATATTCCTCTGTTTCCGCTTCTCTTTCCGATAAGTGATGAAATTAAGCATTGTCCAGAATATGAAATGCACAAATGCCCATGAACAAAAACCTCGAGATTGACTTTTGTTTTTTTTCTTATCTCTGCAATTTCCTGAGATGAAAGCTCTCTTGCAAGCACAACACTGTCTAATCCTGCAAATGAATCAAAAGCATTTATCCCTTGAGAATTCATTAAGCTTGCCTGAGTTGATGCATGAATCTTCAAGTCAGGGAAAGACTTTCTTATTAATGGAGCAAGGAACAAATCCTGAACAATGACAGCATCTATTCCAGCTATATAACATTCATCGAGAGTCTTAAACCATTGATTTAACTCGGAATTTTTTACAAGCGTATTCATTGCAAGATAAACCTTTACATTGTGAAGATGGCAGAACTTAATTGCTGTCTTTAATTCCTCGAGAGAGAAATTATCCGCAAGCCTTCTTGCATTGAACATTCTTATTCCTAAGTAAACAGCATCTGCTCCGTTATATACTGCTGATTTTACAGATTCAAAATCTCCTGCTGGCGAGTTTAGCTCTATGGACATTTTATAATGAAGAATTAGCATTAGGATATAAAGGCAGCGATAAGTCGCTGCATCCCTTGGTGCGGCATAAAGCCGCACGTG
>CAZXRI010000112.1:0-4536 GCA_964642765.1 uncultured Methanosarcinales archaeon
GGATTAAAATGGCTAAAGAATTGCTTTTAAATGAAAACGCAAAAGTTTAGTTATATAGATACAAAACAATAAAATTTTTGGGAGATTCTTTAGCTGAAATGGAGGTTGTAAAAATGGAAAATATTGAGTGTCTATATCATGGGATAGAAAATAGGGTGCAGGAGCATATAAATAACGAGATCATTCAAAATCCTTTTTTTGTAGATATATCGTCAGGAAAAATGTCTCTTGATGCAGTCCAGTGGGCAATGGGACAGTATTATCATTTTAGAAATAATTTCCAGAGATGGTTTGGAATTGCTATCTATAATGCCTCAGAAGATGAATCTGAATGGGGTCCACACGTTAAAAATCTTGCATCAGAGCTTGCTATCGCATCTGAAGAAGACAAGGAAAAATTGACAGGAGAGCAGTTTGGGCATAAAACACATAAGCTTTACTGTCAGGATTTTTTGAGAGCAATTGGAGTAGATCCGTTTAATGTGCAGGAACCAACAGAAGCAACTTTGCACCAGATAAATTGGTTTCCGCAGAGATATATCAGCGGAGGAAAGCCATTAGAGGTACTTTCTGCATTAGGCCCAGGAAACGAACTGCATACAGGTCAGCGTTATGAGATTATTTATAGAGCATTAAATACACATTATGGGATTCCTAAAGAAGACATGACTTTTCTTGCGATGCATTTTGAAGGAGTTGAGGATATGCATTATGAATGGATTAAAGATGCAATTTTAAGATATCTTCCTAATGGTGCAGATATTGTCGAGAGAGAAGCAAAAAACTCAATCTCAGAAACTGCAAAATTCTGGAGGGCATTACACCAACAAGATGGAAGAAAAAAAGATTAGGTCATTAGTAAAGTCCATAAGCTGGAGAATAATTGTTTTGTTTAACAGCATTATTGTTATGTTTTTTTTCGTGCATGATGTGTCAAAAAGCATTATGTATTCGGTAATTATCAACAGCATCTCAACAGTGCTTTATTATATACATGAGAGAATCTGGAATAAGCTTAAGTGGAAAAGGTCTTAAGGGTTTTGAATTTTTAGTTTACTTCACACTCCAATCTCACTCAATCCAATGTATGATATTTCTTCAGAAATTTTCTATATCCATTAAACTGCTTCCTAAATTCCCCGTCTGAAAATCCCAACTCTTTCTTGATAACGTGCTTTCCGTAATCCAGTCTCTCAAGCCTCTTCTTAGGATTCCAGTAAAGAAATCCTGCTCTTCTTTCAAGTAAATCCTCGAGAGTGCAGACCATTTCATTCCTGCATACATACTGCACTTCAGCCCGAATTGGCTCTGCTCTTTTGTCAGGATGTTTTCCCTCGAAAATCAGCAATGCTTCCCTGCAAATATCGTGAGCATCTAATCCATATCTCCTGAAAAGGATTGTAATGTAAGGCATCATCTCAGGGCATTTTCTCGTCCAGAAAGATATTCCTTCTGCAATCTCGCTGTTTGTTCCTCCGATAGAGAGTTTATGTGTTCTGCATGAATTGAGCTTTCTTGGGATTTTCGGAGTGATAATATTAAGGACTTTCTTTGCCATTAACCTTGCTGTTGTCAGTTTTCCGCCGACTATTGTAATCATTCCGCTTTTGCTTATCTCGACAAAATCTTCCCTGCTTGCTTTCGACGGAGAGATTTCTTTTTTAGCATTACCATCATTTCCTTTAAACAAGAGAGGCCGAAAGCCGCTGTAAACAAACTGGACTTTTTCTTTTGTAATGCTTGCATTAGGCATAAACCTCTGTGCAGATTCAAGGAGATAATTCACATCCTTTTCTTTTGGCATTGGCTCCCATGGATTGTCATTAACCCAGTCATCTGTTGTTCCGAGAAGAAAACTGCCTTCATTTAATGCAAAGAACATTACTCTTTTGTCAATTGGAGACGAGAAAACTATTGTGGATTTTAGCGGGATGTCTTTTTTCCTGAATACAAGATGCGTGCCTTTTGATAACCTGATAAGGGATTTGCTGTTTTTATCGTCGAGCTTTCTTATTTCATCAGAAAAAATACCTGTTGCATTTACAATAAAGCCAGCCTTTGCAGAATACTTTTTTCCTGTTAAGCTGTCCTCGATAACTATTGATGTGATTTTATCCTCTGCTTTAACAAGTTCAACAACAGGAGAATAATTTATTGCAGTCCCGCCATTCCGAATTCCATCTTTTAATGTTTCAATTGTCCATCTGTTGTCTGAGATTGCCGCATCATAATAAACAAAAGCTCCTAGAAGATTTTTCGATTCCAACCCAGGTGCTTTCAGCAGGGTTTGTTCTCTGGAAATAAACCTGTGGAATTTGTAATTCTGGAATTCAGAAACTATCTCATAAAGCCACATCCCAATTGAGAGCATTGCTTTTGATGGCTTTTTCCCTCGGTAAACAGGAACAAGAAACGGAATCGGCCTGACAAGCCGCTTGTTTAATTTCATGTGAAGATTTCTTTCTGTGCATGATTCATGCGCAACTTTAAAGCCGAGATTTTTCAGATACCTTAAGCCACCATGAATTAATTTTGTTGACCTGCATGATGTGCCGTGAGAGAAATCTTTTGCTTCTACAAGGGCTGTTTTTATCCCTCTAAGGCATGCATCCCTGAATATTGATGTTCCTGTGATTCCTCCACCAACTATTAGAAGATCGAATTTTTCAGACGAGAGCTTGTTGAATATCTTCTGCCGATGATGAACATTGAAGCTTGAGAGAGGATTGTGTGCCATGAGTTATTATTTACAGTGTGGAATATAAAAATATTGGTTTATTGTTTTGGAGAAGTATTTTGTGCAATGCCCCTAAGATATTCGTTTGCCCAGTTTATTTCTGCTGCCTTCTCCGCAGCATTTGGAAGCCCGGATTTATCGGGATGATACACCAACATTAACTGCCGCATCACCAAATTCAAGAGACTTCAGCATCATTTCATGCCCTTTTTGCACATAAGGGGTTTTAATATTATAACCGTAGAGTATTCCTGCAATTCTTTGTAACTGCACGGTAAATTCGATAGATGATGGATGTGATAATTCCATATATGCAACAGCTGCCCAATAATTCTGGTTTGAGGCTCTGATTAAATCCTGCGCAGAGGTGTATGCTTGTGTTGACTCTAGAATTAGAGAAGCATTCATCAATTCAGTAAGAGATTGTAAGCCTTTTGCTTTCCAGGCAAAGCTTAAATCATGTATAATTGTTTGAATTTCAGGGTTAGCTGAAATATCTTCATTTACTCTGCCAGGCGAAATAAAAGATTTCTCTACTACAGCTTCAATAGTTGACATTGTTAGGATGCAAAGCGTGATTTGTTTAAAAGATTTGCCAACTAATCACAACATGATTTATCTTATTTCTTCCGCTCTCAACTTTTGCATTTAATCCGTCAAATCCGCAATAGTCGAGAATCGCAGTATATTGTGATGGAGTGTAATAGCTTCCTTTGTATCCTGCAAATTTTCCTGAATATGAATAGCTGTCTGCTGTGAACGAATCGCTTACCAAAACACCGCCGGGTTTTATGATTGTCGTGAGGAATTTTAAATGCGAGAGCAGGCTCTTTTTTGGAAGCCATCCTGAAAGACCGACGAATAAAGCAATATCATATTTTCCATTTGATTGGTATATTGCCCTGATTTTTTCGCTTGTTATATCTCCCCTGATAAAGCTGAATTTAATCCCGAGCCTTTTTGCTTTTTCTTTTAGTTCTTCCTCGATTACTCCATGCGGGTCAAGGTCTGCTGCTGTCAAGGAGATCTTTTTCATAAGCTCAGGGTTTTTCTTTTTGAGATTTTCAAGCGGCTTGAAAAGGTCATAGGCAAATCCGCTTGGTGCTGTGAAAATCCTGATTTCCTTTTTTGCTTTCCTTAATTTGCCAAGCAGGATAGGTTCAATATTTTTCGTGAGAATCCCAAGCCTGTCATAAACTGCAAGATGCAGGGAATAGCCAAGAAAAATACTGTCGAAGAAACCGTATTTTTTCTCGTCCTTGTCATAGATTACTTTCATTATTCCTGCTGAATAGCCTTCTTTTAGAAACTGCCTGCCGAGAGGGGAGAAAATAAAGAACGGCTCACGCCATGCACCCTGAAAGAATTTTGCAAGGAAATACCTGAAGATGTAATTAAACGAGAATATCTTTGCAAGGAAATTTTTTTGTGTCAATGCCTGAGTTGTTCCAAGAACATCTTTTCCTGATTTGGATTTTTTCATGTAGGAATTTACTAGCGGCTTGAGGTTTTTTACACATTCTGAAATAACTTCTCCGAGAGAAAGTCTGTCTTCTTTCACATAGAATATTTTCGTCGAGGGATTGTATCTTTTTACTGCGTTGAGAGTTTTTATGTACATCTCTCTTGTCTGGACAAGGTCTGCGAGGTTTTCATGATGGTCAATCTTTTCTCTGACTTTTTTCCCTCTTGATGATATCCTTTTCAGAGCCAATTCAGGAGAAATATCGAGATAGATTATGACATCAGGAATCCACACGCAGTTCAATCCAAAGAAGTTCAGAAGATTGTATATGCTT
>CAZXRI010000113.1:0-4514 GCA_964642765.1 uncultured Methanosarcinales archaeon
ATATTCTACGAGAAAGTCAGCTTTGTCAAAAGAAGAATGGATGAACTGGTTTGATTGTTTTGAATAGCTAATGAATTCATTTAAGTTTAATATAATCATTTTCAAATCCCATCACATACTCAAATGCTCTTCTTTCTCCTTCTAAGACTCTATCTGCATCCTTCATAATAGAAACCATCACAAAATTTACATCTCTTTCTTCCAATGCTTCTCTAACACTTCCATAATGATTAGCTCCAACAAACAATATTCCATTATCTGTTTTATCCTCGAGCACATTATCAACCATTTCCCTGCTTCTTCCATACATCCACCATCCATAATTACCAGTAACAAATCTGATAGCTTCATTGAATTGCTGTATTGCACGTTTGCCTGATTTCGGAAATGCCAGATACCATTCCGCAAGCTCGTTTGACTCGCCTGACTGAAGTGTATTATAAATAATAGTAAAGGCATAATCATACTCCATTTGTTTTTTTATAGATTCACTGGATTCAGCACCATCAAAATTGAGTCTTCCGTTATATGTTAAAAACAATAATAAAGATGGGTCTATTCCATGTTGAATATACTCCCTCATTGCCAATTCTTGGGCTTTTTTATGGTCTGTTATGCTAAACAATCTAGAAAAATCAGTCTTTGCTGCCTTCTCTTTTAATTCTATAAAGCTATTTAATGAACCGCCTTTTGGCAGTAAATCTTCTGTATAAATGTTTGTAAACCCATCCTGAACCAAAGAGATTCCTGCATTATATAACCTTAGTTGATTATCTACCTCAGATTCATTAGCGTTTCCTTCTCCGTCTCTTGCATAAGAAGTTAAAACAACAGCAACATACTTATCGCTTGCAGGATTAACATTTTTGTCGAGGATATATGCACCGTCTAGTGTTATACTATCCAAATCAATAGCAGGTTTTTGGCTATCTACCGAGGATGATTTCTCCGGCTCATTTGTGTTTCTGCTATTTGGCTTATCATTAAAGCATCCGGCTGAATAAAGCGTAAGCAATCCAGCTAATATTCCTGTCATTAATCGTCCTGACTTTCTCATTTTCAAGAGAAATCCGACACCGCCAGTCACAAACTGGCGGATTGCTCGCTCCCTTCGGTCGCTCGGTCGGATTTCTAAGAATACAAATATTCTTGCAGTTCGACAGTATGTCTATACCATCAGTTAAAAACTGATGGAATATTTGTATTTAACATGAGATTTAGCAGATTGATTTAAAAGTTTTGCTTTTCTAATCACCCTTTAGTAATCACATAGCTTTATGGAGTAAGGTATTTATATCCAATCTGTTTATCAATCATTATCAAATACAAGGTGGTGTAAACATGAATATCTTATGGATTATATTGGGAGTGTTTATTGTGATTTTTATTTTTTCAGGCATCAGGATAATCAGGCCAATTGAAAGGGGAGTTATCGAGAGGCTTGGAAAGTGTACAAAGACAGTAGAGCAGGGCTTTCATTGGATTATTCCAGTTATTGATAAGATGATTAAAGTCAATATCACAGAAACAATGGTTGATGTTGAGCCGCAGACTGTCATTACAAAGGATAAGCTGAATGCTATTGTTGATGCTATTGTGTATTATCAGATTAAGGATGTTAAAGCCGCAATGTATAATGTTGACCATCACGAGAGACAGCTTACTGCACTTGCAAGGACAACTTTAAGGTCTGTTATCGGTAAGATGACTTTGACAGAAGCAAATGAGAATCGTGATGAGATAAACCAAAAGGTAGAGACAATTCTCGATAAGGAAACAGCAAGTTATGGTGTTGAGGTTCTCCGTGTAGAAATCCAGAAAATCCAGCCTCCTGAAGATGTTCAGGCTGCAATGAATCAGGTTGTTAAGGCAGAGCAGGAGAAGATTGCTGCTAAAGACTTGGCAACTGCTTCTGAAACTAAGGCTGACGGAGAAAGGCGTGCAGAAATTCAGAAAGCAGAAGGAGTTAAGCAGGGATTGATTCTGAAAGCAGATGGTGAAGCAGAGGCGATTATCAGGGTTGCTGACGCAAAAGCAAAGGAAATTCAGGTTGTGA
Source organism: uncultured Methanosarcinales archaeon (assembly GCA_964642765.1). Taxonomy (GTDB): domain Archaea; phylum Nanobdellota; class Nanobdellia; order Woesearchaeales; family CAZXRI01; genus CAZXRI01. Next base: position 2,057 of record CAZXRI010000113.1, read on the forward strand.
ATGAATCCCTTAATAAATATTTCAAGAATGATGCACAGCTTTTTAAGAAACTTGAAACAACAGCAGAGGCATTGAAGAATGGTACAAAGTTTGTGATTGATTCCAAGAGTAATCTGACGAATGTTATCAGCGATATTTCAGGTGTGCCGATTGTTGTTGATGGGAAGAAGAAATAGTTATTTTGAATAGTTAAGTTTAAATAAATGTATAGGTTAATATGATGTATGGCAAAGCCAATAAGAGCAACACCAACATTAAGAGGAGAAGATGCAATTAGATTTGCAAAAAATATGATTAAGGAAGAGACAGACCCAGACCCTAGACGTATTGCTACAATAAAAAGGGCATTAAAAACTAAATTTAATGTTGTTAACTAAATCCAGATACATTGGAGTTGTTCCCTTCTGTCTTTCTTTTAATGTCATGAACCCCTGCTTTTTATAAAAATGGATTGAATCCTTTTCTTTATTCCGTTTAGCATCAAGAACAATAAATCTGCATCCAGCATATTCATCATGAATATGAAAAGCAATCCTGATTGAAAAATCAATCATCATTGTTCCAATACCTCTTCTTAAAAACCTATCATCAACACAAAGTCTCCCAATTTTAAGTGCAGGCAAAGAATGATAACCAATTCCCTTTCCACGAAAAATAGTTTTCAAATCCCCTTCAAGATTTATCCTGTCATTCAGCAAGGTAACATAGCCAATCAATTCTTTTGTTGGCTTTAAAAACCATAAATAAGTTACTGAGATTTGCTTGTTTTGATTACCTAAGGCATCCTCGACAAGAAATTTAACTAGTTCCTGTTCGTAGGACACAAACCCTTTAAGATTATGTGTTTCCTTTATTCTTTCAATGGTTATTTCATCTACTGATATTTTCTTCTCTATTTCAGCCATATCAATCACCATAAAGTTTTATATAATAGCATTGTTTTATGAATACTATGGTAAATCAGGCTACTCTTGACATCACAAGGATTGTATTCAGGTTTTTGATTACGTTTATTGCTTCGTTTCTTATCGGGATGGAAAGGCAGAGAGCTCACAAGTCCATTGGTTTTGGTGCGATTGTGTTTGTTGCTATTGGCTCATGTGGGTTGGCTATTACTGCTGTTTACCTGAATCCTGAAAATCCATTGCCATTGCTTTCGGCGATTGTTACAGGAATTGGTTTCCTCGGAGCAGGAGCGCTTATAAGGAGCAATGAGAAAATTTTTGGATTTACAACAGCAGCAAGTATATGGACCATTGCAATTTTTGGCCTGCTTATAGGAGTCGGAGAGTATTTGGTCGGGATGTTTGTTTATATCCTTATGTGGCTTGTTGTTGTTTATGACACTCATCTTGAGAAGCACGGCATTGGGCTTTATCAGAAGAAGATAACTATAAAGTCCAGCAAGATAATAGACGATAAGGAAATCAAAAATCATTTCTTAATGTTTACCAAGAGATACAAGCTGATTGAGGTTGATATTGATAAGATTAACAACAAGGTAACCTTGACTTTTCTTGTCGAGGGGACTAAGGAGAATATTAACAGGTTTGCCCAGAAATTGTTTGAAAAGGATTGGCTGGAAAGCTGTAAGGTTGAGTGATTTGGGATTATTACACTGGACATTTACCCGCTAAGATTTTTAAGTTAAGTCCTTATCTTTCTTCATGCTTACAAATTCATTTATTTTTCTGGATGGGATTTCTGATAAAGGAGAGCAGAATATATGGAATCAGGGTATCTTGTCATGGAATGATTTTTTTGCTATGAAAAGGGTAAAGGGAATTTCTCCGATAAGGAAGATTTTTTTGGACAATGAAATCAATAACGCAAAAAAGGCGCTTCTTGGGAATGATTCTGGCTTTTTCTGGAAAAGGCTTCAAAAAAGAAAAGCTGTGATGTGGAAGCTTTATCCTCATTTTAAGGACGAGGCGGTTTTTCTGGATATTGAAACAGCAGGATGGAATAAGGGAAGCTTTGTTACTGTCGTCGGTATTTCTGATGGTTTTGATTCAAGGATTCTTGTAAAAGGAATAAACCTTGATTTTGGCATCGTGAGGAAGATTGTTTCTCATGCCAAGCTCCTTGTGACATTTAACGGCTCTGCTTTTGATATTCCTATTCTTCGAAGATATATCAAAGATTTTCCTGATGTGCCTCATCTTGATTTGATGAGAGTTTGTGAAAGTGCCGGGCTTAGTGGCGGCCTAAAAGAGATTGAAATGAAACTTGGAATTGCCCGTAATTTGGATTATGATATCAAAGGAGGAGATGCAATTTCTTTATGGCGGATGTATTCTGCATCGGGAAATGATGAATACCTGAAGCTCCTTATGAGATATAATGAGGAGGATGTGATAAATCTGAAAAGGATTGCTGATGTTGTTGTTCAGAGGTTAATAGGACATTGTCTAATTAACGAATGATTTATATATCACCTCTAACCTATTGTCTTTTG
>CAZXRI010000114.1:0-4503 GCA_964642765.1 uncultured Methanosarcinales archaeon
AATGAAAAATCGCATAATGGTATTTTCCGTCGAAATAATTCTCCACAACAATCCTTGTATTGCTCGGGATAGTTGCATAACTATACTGCTCATAAAAATATTGGTAAATAGACTCAGCAGTATCTCCCTCGGCATAAAGATACTTTGCAATAAACTCAAGAATCTCATCCTTAGATTTATCATTGCAGAACTTCTCGCTCATCAATTTCCTGAACCTTCCAATCTCAAGCGCAAGGTCAAAGCTTAATGGAAGCATATCAGAAAACCAGCTTGGCACTGTAGGGGGCCTTTGAGGTGTTTCAGAAACATAGGCATTCATTCCACGTGCATACTTGAACTGATAAACATTTCCACCGAGAACAAACACATCACCCTGCCTTAACCTCTCGAGAAATGCCTCGTCAATTGTTCCGATAACCTGCTCGCCTATCCTTACCTTAACAGAAGTCTCGTCTGGAATTGTGCCTATATTCGTCATATAAATAACCCTGCTTAGCTTTCCTTTTTTTCCAATCATCTTAGTTTCATCATCAACCCAGATTTTTGAATAAATATGCCTGTCTTCAAGGGAAACATATTTTCCGGAAAGATAGTCAAGCACATCCATAAACTCCCTTCTATCGAGAGTATGATAACAATAAGACTGCCTGACCATCTTAAGCAAATCCTCGAGATGAATTATATCAGCAATCGCAATCCCGAAAATCTGCTGTGCCAAAACATCCAAGCAATTAGTCGGGATATGAATCTTGTCAATCTTTTTCTCTTTGGCGGCTTTCAATATCACAGCGCATTCAACAAGATCATCCCTGTCTAAGACGATAATCCTTCCTTTTGCTGTTTCATGAAGTTTATGTCCTGAACGGCCGATTCTCTGCAATGTCCTTGCAACTGATTTTGGAGAGCCTAAGCAAATCACAAGGTCAATATATCCTATATCAATTCCCAACTCAAGAGAAGTCGAGCAAACAACACACTTTAATTTCCCTTCTCTCAGGCTATTCTCTATATCAAGACGCATGCCTTTTGAAAGTGAGCTATGATGTGCTCCGATATTATCAGAATAAAACTTAGGGAATTTCTCCTTGAGATTATGCACAACCCTTTCTGTTGCGCTTCTTGTATTGGTAAAGATAAGCGTTGTCTTGTTCTCCTGAATCAGGCTGTGGATAAGCTCATACATCTTATGGTGCATTACGCTGTGCTCTGTATCAACAAGATTAACAACAGGGCTGAGAACTTTTAAGTCGAGAGATTTGAGATATTGCACGTCAACAATCTTGCATTTCCTAACATTCCCATCTAAATCATATCCAACAGTATATTTCGCAATCTCATCAAGCGGGCTTATAGTGGCTGAAAGCCCAACACGAGCCATTCCATGTGAAAGCCTCTGTAATCTCTCGATGGAAAGCGATAGATGAACTCCTCTCTTGTTTTCTGCAAGTGCATGAACCTCGTCAATAATGCACCAATCAACATTCTTCAGCTTCTCTGCAAACCTAGAGCTTGAGAGCAAAATAGCAAGCGATTCAGGAGTTGTAATCAGGATATGCGGAGAATGTTTCAGCATCCTTGCCCTTTCTGTCTGTGTTGTATCTCCTGTCCTGACAGCAACCCTTATCCCAAGCTCTTTTCCGGCGAGAGCTTCTATTTCCTTCAATGGCTCCTTCAGGTTTTTTTCTATGTCATTGTTCAGTGCTTTAAGAGGAGAAATGTAAATCGCATAAACCTTATCCTCGAGAATTCCCTTGTCCGCATTATCAATCAGCTCGTTCAGTATCGAGAGAAATGCAGTAAGTGTTTTTGTTGCTCCTGTTGGCGCGCTTACAAGGATATTATGCCGTGAATGAATTTCCATCACACCAAAAAGCTGAGGAAGCGAGTAAGCCTTGAACTTTCCGAAAAACCATTTTTTCACAAGAGGATGAAGTATATTATTCAATTCCTCCTCGGTGTTTGGCTTTTCTTTTACTGAAATCATGCAGAACAAGAAAGTTCAGGATGCTATATAAAAGCTTTGAAGAACATTATGGCAACTACATCAATTCATTCACTCATCCACTTCCACACAGGCTTTGCAATAATCTTCTTCCCTTCAATTCTAAATTCATCTTCCTGATTATAAGTCAAAATCAGCGCATTAGAGAGTTTGAATTTTTCCATTGCCTCAATTAATCCGCCAATCTCCCTTTTCTTATTATCCTCGTCTAAATTATAGCAAACCTGAATCGCTTGGCTTATCTGGGATTTTTCCCTCACGACAAAATCACACTCGGATTTTTCCTTAAAATAAAATATCTCCTTATACTTTCTTCTCAAATTCAGGAAAACAGCATTTTCCAATATCCTTCCATTATCTGAAGACAGCGAAACAGAGTTAGCCTTTGCTAATCCTGTATCTATGGAATAAATTTTTTTCTGGCTGACTATCTGCTTTTTAATTGAATAGCTGAATTTATGGACTGTAAACATAATATAGCTGTCCTCGAAATAAGAGACAAAAGCAACTGCTGTATTTGTCGAGCCCAGCTCAAACATCTTCCTCAAGCCATTATAAGAAAACTCCTTTCCGACATTCGACAGCAGATAAATTGCCATCTCCTTTATTGTTTTTGAATCTCGCAATTTGTGCCTTACAATTATATCACGTGAAATTATATCTGAAATAAGCTCTTGAAGAATCGCAGTATTCTCGTATTTAAGGAATTGAGGAAAGCCGCCTTTTTGCAGATATTCCTCGAAAGAATTTATGCTTGGCTTTTTATTTACAAACTCCAGCATTTCATTATACGAGAACGGAAAAAGCTCATAGCTTAGATGCCTTCCTGTTAGCTTTGTGCCAAGCTCTTTGCTTAGTAAGGAGGCATTTGAGCCAGTAATAACCACTTTTTTATTTTTATCCAGCAATTCCCTGACGAAATATTCCCATTTTTCTGCATTCTGTATCTCGTCGAAAAAATAATAATCATTCTCATTGTTTTCTTCCCTGAATACAGTATCCAACTTTTCAAAATCTCCTGCCTCAAAGCTTAATGCCCTTGAATCCTCGAAATTAAAATAGTTAAACTTTTTTATTTTTGCCATCATCTGCCGAAGCAGTGTGCTTTTTCCACATCTTCTTATTCCTGACAAAATTGTTGCATACGTTAGTGTTGTGCCTATTTCATCAAGCATTTCCCTGCTTACGCCCAAATCCAAAGATGAAATCTCTTCTTTTTGCTTCTGGACAATCTGCATTAAAGTGTCTTTTAGTATCATAGTTACATAGTGTGCATTAGTAATATATAAAAGTTTGCATTAGTAATGAACAAAGGTGTGCATTATATCACCTAAAATAGCAACAACCTATAAATAAGAGACCATATTGCTAATTATAATATGACAATTCCCGATATGGATACAGTAGAATCAAGGAAAGGGTATATATTAACGCATGAGGAACAATATATCAAAAGAGTACTTACTACACTTGGATTATTTTGTGAATCGGCATTGCCAGAAATTCAATTTATCAGAAAAGAGCGTATGAGCCAGCTTGAGGCAATGCTAAACATGGCTTGCACAAGATATGAATCCGGCAAAGGCAGCCAGCCCAGTAATGATGAGATAGATACTCTTTTTAATGGGATGTATACAGAGAAAAGAATTGGCATGTATGGATATGATTTCCTATCTGCAAGTAAAGAAATTATAGGTGCAAGGATTGGCTTTTATTATGGATTATTGTCTGCAGAAGGGCATGCTTCGACATGGCAGGAACTGATTAGGCTTAATTATCCAACTATTGATGATTATTTTGGAGCATTTGAAGGTGAGAATTTAGCATTGCACAGAATCTCTCTTTTGATTAAGGATGAAGAACAAGTTCCAGCTGATGCACAGCATTTTCATGAGGTAGAACTTGAAGGGATTTCAGAAGCAAGAAAGGTAATGGGATTTGATATTTATGAAGTGAGGACATTGTCATCTTAGTGAATGATGTTTATTCTTTGAACATCTCCGAATAAGATTCAACAACTTCCTTCTGCCCAATTTTAAATCAATTCCTGCTGATTCAGCAGGAGTACTTCCTTTAAGCTGCATATGTGGGTTCACAAAGTTATGAATAATGTGTTTCAAATTCAAAAAATATTCTGCGCCTTCACAACTTCCAAAATTCCTCATTATTTTTATTCTGTCTTTTATTTCTTGGTTGTATCTTTCTATATGGTTGTTGTTATGTTTTAATCCGTTCTTTTTTGCTTTGATTGGAATGCCAAATCTTAATTTGGCAACCCTATAAAATAATTTATTAAACGATGTCCTATAATTTTCAAACTTATCGCATACAAATATTATCAATTTTCTTTTGCTTTTTGGCTTGTCCTTTTCTTGGTTGTATTTTTCCAGTATCTGCCTGTAGCATGTTATTTTTATTTGCCTGAGGAATTCAATGCACTTTCCAAGAGTTCTTTTCTCGACGAAAAGATGGGCCAAAACGTATTTTGTTTTGCTGTCTAT
>CAZXRI010000115.1:0-4489 GCA_964642765.1 uncultured Methanosarcinales archaeon
TATAATTTAATCCTTCGTTATCCTTCCAAGAACCCTGAATTATAGGTAAATATGCAAAAGGATTCATAGAATATGCTCCAAATCTTTTTTCAATCTCCTCTGCAATTTGCAAAATCAAATTCATAGGGATTTCTTCATTAGTATTATACTTTTTTGGAAGAAAAATCCTATATAGTTTCATTTTATCACTCTAAAATTTTATATTCTATATTAGAATCTTTTAACTTAGCTAAGACATCTTTTTCGTGTTCTAAAATGCTAAATCTATTCTCTGATAACCCCATAAATCTACCATTCTTAGAGAGTATTTCAAATACTTTTTCTTTGTCTTTTTGATTTACTTGAATTAATACCATATCAATCCCTCTCAATAAAATATACACCTAAAACAGATACTCCGATAATAATAAAATCAACAATTGACCTCTTTTTACCCATAGTAACTACAATTTTAGTTTTATTATTTAAATCTTCCTCAGTTTTCAAGAAAAAGCATCCCCTCTGTTATCCGCTTCAGAAAGGGCTTTTCGTATCCATAAGACTTTACAGCCTACGGATTGCAGGTTTCTTCCATAAAATAATGCGTTCGCAAAGTTTATATATCAAATACCTTGACTTTACAATTGAGGAAATATGGCTGTAACGAAAATAGCAGAGTTTAAAGTCGAGAGATTACAGATTTTAGATGAATCTGGCAATGTTGACAAGGAGCTTGAGCCAAAGATTTCTAATGATGACTTGAAGAAGATGTATTATTGTTTCCTGATTTCAAGGGCATTTGACGATAAATGCACCAATCTTCAGAGGCAGGGAAAGGTTGGAACTTATGCCGCATCAAAAGGGCATGAGGCAATTCAGGTTGGAACAGCATTTGTCCTCGATAAAAAGGACTGGATATTTCCTTCTTACAGGGATTCATGTGCACAGCTTGCAAGAGGCGTTCCTATAAGCAAATTAATTCAGTATTGGGCAGGAAGCGAATGGGGCACAGATGATTCCAAAGAAAGAAATAATTTTCCTATGTCTATTTCCGTCGGAACACAACAATTACATGCAGTCGGAGCGGCTTATGCCGCAAAATACAGAGGAGACAAGGCTGTAACACTTGCTTATTTTGGAGATGGAGCAACATCAGAAGGAGATGCGCATGAAGCATTCAACTTTGCAGGAGCATGGAAAACTCCGACGATATTTATCTGCCAGAACAACCAGTATGCAATTTCTGTATCGAGAAAAACCCAGACAGCTGCCCAGACAATAGCGCAGAAGGCAATTGCTTATGGCTTTCCGGGAATTCAGGTTGACGGCAATGATATTCTTGCAGTCTATAAGGCAACAAAAGATGCAATTGAAAATGCACGAAAGGGAAATGGGCCAACTTTGCTTGAGTGCGAGACATTCAGGATTGCACAGCACACAACATCTGATGATCCAACAAGATATATCAAGAAGGAAGTTCTCGACGAATGGAATAAGAAAGAGCCGATTATCAGGTTTGAGAAATATCTTAAGGCAAAGAAGATTTACACAGATGAAGATTTTGCAAAGCTCAAGGAAAAGGCAGCTGAAGAAGTCAAGACTGAAATCGAGAAAGGGCTTGCTTCAATAAAGGTAAATCCCGACGAGATTTTCCAGTATGCATTTGCAGAGATGCCTGATTTTATTAAGAAACAGCAGGCAGAATTACATGAGGTTCTGAAGTGAGGATTTAAAATGGCAAAAATTACAATGATTGAGGCAGTTAATCAGGCGCTTTCACAGGAAATGGCTCGGGATATGGATGTTGTTCTTATCGGCGAGGATGTTGGAATTGGCGGAGTTTTCAGGGCAACAGAAGGCTTGCAGGCTAAGTTTGGGCCGACAAGGGTTTTTGATTCTCCTCTCGCTGAATCAGGAATTATCGGAACAGCAATCGGAATGGCAGCTTATGGATTAAAGCCAATTGCAGAGATTCAGTTTAATTCATTTACAATGATGGGCTATCATCAATTAAAGAATCATGCTGGTAAATTAAGGTCAAGGTCTCGTGGAAGATTTACAGTTCCGCTTGTTATCAGGACGCCTTATGGAGGAGGAATTCGTCCTTTAGAAGAGCATTCAGATTCACTTGATACAATTTATTCACACACACCTGGAATAAAAGCAGTTGTTCCTTCAACTCCTTATGATGCAAAGGGCTTGCTTATCAGTGCAATTAGAGATCCAGATCCAGTTGTTTTCCTTGAACCAACTAAACTTTACAGGACAATTAAGGAGGAAGTTCCCGACGAGCTTTATACTGTTCCGATTGGGAAAGGGATTGTAAGGCAGGAAGGAAAGGATGTTACATTAATTTCATGGGGAGGAATGATGAAGCAAACTTTAGAAGCAGCAGAGCTTGTAAAGGAAAAAGGGATTTCTCCTGAGGTTATTGATTTGCGAAGCATCTGCCCGATTGATACAGATATTATTTTCTCGTCGGTAAAAAAGACAGGAAGGGTTGTTATTGTTCATGAGGATTTTAGGTCATGCGGTCTTGCGGCTGAGATAATTGCAGAACTTAATGAGAATATGCTGACTGATTTGATTGCTCCTCCTGTGAGGATTGTTGGTTTTGACTGCCCGTTCCCTCTCTATAAACTTGAGGATTATATCATGCCTTCAACTGACCGTGTTGTTAGCGGTATAAATAAGGCAATGAGTTTTTGATTGAAAAACTTGGAAGGTAAAAATGGCTGTTGAATTTCGATTTCCGGATGTTGGCTCAGGAATCTCCGAGGGAGATATTGTTAAGGTAAAGTGCAAAGTCGGAGATGTTGTTAAAGAGGACCAAGTTCTTTTTGATATTGAGACTGCAAAGGCAGTTGTTGAAATGCCTTCTCCTGCATCTGGAACAATACTTGCGATTAATGTTAAGGAAGGACAGACAATTAAAGTCGGAGATGTGATTGCAGTTATCGGCGAGAAAGGAGAGAAGGTTGAATCTAAAGCTGCTCTGCCAAAACCTCAACCTCAGACTGTTCAATCTCAGGTTTCTTCACAGGCAAAGCCTGCTCAGGCTGTTTCACCCGCATTATCAATTTCATCAGGAAGAATAGTTGCAACTCCGCATACAAGACAGCTTGCTAAACAATTGGGTGTTGATATTAATTCTATCTCAGGCACAGGTGTTGGCGGCAGAATTACAGACGAGGATATTCAGAATTCTGCAAAAGGCGGAAGTTCTGCTAAAGGTGTTAAACAATCCACACCGCAAATACAGGAATCAACGCAAGTATCACAATCTGCTCAAGTTTCATCAGAGCCAAAAACTCCTAAGGTTTCTTTTGAGAAATTCGGTCAGATTTTAAGAGTGCCTATCAAGGGTGTAAGAAAAGCAATTGTCGAGAGAATGGAATTGGCTGCTCGTGTGCCAATGGTTACAAACTTCGACGAGGCAGATATAACAGACATATCAAAAGTCCGAGACAAGGAAAAGAAAATCGCAGATAAAAAAGGATACAAGTTGACATATCTTCCGTTTATTACAAAGGCATGTATTGTTGCATTGAAAGAGTATCCTTATGTAAACTCGAGCATTGACAAGGAATCAAATGAGATTATCCTCAAGAAATATTACAACATTGGAATAGCCGTTGATACTCCTGAAGGATTGATTGTGCCAGTTATCAAGGGAGCTAATAAGAAAAGCATCAAAGAGCTTGCCATGGATATGGAAAAGCTTTCTGATAAAGCAAGGGACAGGAGCATTTCTCTCGACGAAATTGAAGGAGGCACATTTACAATAACAAATCTCGGAACAATCGGCGGAAGCTTTTTTACGCCAATCCTGAATTATCCTGAATCCGCAATCTTAGGGCTTGGCAAAATCAGAGAGGAGATTATCAAGAAAGGAAAGAAGAAGATTGTCAAGAAAACTTTACCGCTTTCGCTTACTTACGACCATAGAATCATAGACGGTGCATTGGCGGCTAAATTCCTTAATACAATTGTAAAGCATCTTGAAGATCCTGATTTGCTGTTTGTAGATGAGTGATTCTTTGCTATCTTAGGTTGCTTCCCATTTTTCCCAAAAAGATATATATTAGGGCAGAAATCAGTTGAATAATGAAGATTCCTACCATCAAGGATATTTGGCATTTTATCTGGGAAGACAATAGCATCTGGAGTTGGATTGTTAATATTCTTCTGGCTTTTGTTCTGATTAAGTTTGCTGTTTATCCGCTTCTTAGCCTTATGCTCGGAACATCACATCCAATTGTGGCTGTTGTATCGAGCAGCATGGAGCATGGGAATTTAGGATTTGAGCCATGGTGGGAAAAAAATAAGGAATGGTACACAACAGCAGGAATTGCCAAAGAGGATTTTTCCAAGTATTCTCTTAAGAACGGCTTTAACAAAGGAGATATTATCATCCTGCTTGGAAAACAACCAAAAGATATAAAAAGAGGCGACATTATTGTTTTTCGTTCAGGGCGTCCTGATCCAATTATCCATAGAGTTGTGGCGG
>CAZXRI010000116.1:0-4472 GCA_964642765.1 uncultured Methanosarcinales archaeon
TGATTTTTCTCGGGTCAGCCATTCTCGCAACACCGCCGGCAGCCCTTATATCAGCAGGAACTCTCTCGAGAGCCATGACAGCAACAGCTCCAGCTTTTTCTGCAATCACAGCCTGCTCTGCTGTAACAACATCCATTATTACGCCGCCTTTTAGCATCTCAGCTAATCCTGTCTTGACTTTTAGAGTTCCTTTTTCAACCATTATCATACCGAGAGGGAAATGCTATTAGAATATAAATCTAACTGGCAAATATCCCTCCTGTAAATCATTAACCTAAAACACTCTTGACTCCTCTCTCAAACCAAATCCTCAGAGCCAAAATCACCAACCCAACAAAACTCATCACATTCCCAATCACCTCAGAAAAATGCGTCCCATAATAAATCCTCACATTGCTTTCCGTCGGATAAACAACCATAAATCCAGGAGTGGCAGGATAAATCTGCTCAGTTCCGGAAACTTTCCAGTTAGGGAAATAAGAAAACTTTACAAGATGAGGCAATCCAATGCATGAGGTTTCAAACCTGATTTCATCGTCAAGAATTTGCTCCTGAATATTACAATCTTTGTTTATCTTCTTAGAAATACTTTTCAGATTTCCATTCTTAATGCCATCCAAAATACTTTCTTCTTGGATTCCAGTCTCGTCGAATACAAGAGGAACATCAAGGTTTTTCACAGAATAAAACCATTCCAAAGAAAGCTCTCTCCATTGTTTTGAATTTACAATAATTGGCTCATAATCAGGAACAACAACATAATGCGATTCTTTCCTGCTTTCGTAAATTGTATATCCTCCGACGGATTTGGCAGCTTTCCATTCAAAATCCTTTTTCATCTCATTAAAAGTCTCCACGCTTTCAGAAATAAAATACCTCACATTATACATCCCAAAATATTTTTTTGCATCCTGAATATTATATTTCTGAACCTTCACATCACGAGGAAAGCCAGCACATTCTCGGGAGGTTTTGCACTGAACAAACCTTCCAAATGGGCTTGATACACTTGACTGCTCAATTGCTCCTTCGATATAAGGCATCTTGGTAAAATAAGGAATAAGCTCGAACACTCTCGGAGAGCCGAAAAGATTATGTCTTGAATTCATTGTGCTTGCAACTCTTCCATCACGATAATCCTTGCCATCAAAAAAATCTAATATATCCTTTAAATCATTCCAATGCGATTTCTCCTCGTAACCCTCATAATTCCACTTTACCCATTCATGCACAACATTCCTTGGATTATACTCTATCCACAACATAGCAAAAATCATAAATAAAATTGCAGACACAATTGCAACAACCCATATCTTTTTTATAGACGACAGCCAGATAACAGCCTCAGAAAATCCATAAGCTCCCAGCAAAAGCAAGCCATAATGCAAAAACGGCCAGAACCTGATATCGACGAGATTAATGAAAAAAGCAAATTTCCAGAGAAGCAATCCGGCAAACAAAGGAATTCCGACATAAAAAAATCTCTTGTCCTTATTCTTAATGCAGAAAAAAAATCCAGCGAGTGCCATTATCACAAAAAATAAAGTTTCCTGAGGAAATGACTCAAGTAGATTCACATCCCAATTATCGCCAAAGCCAGTTGCAAACTTCATCTTAAAAACCATCGGCATTGTCCAGAAAGCAGTCAGCAAAAACGCTGTGCCAAAAACAAAAGCAAGAAACATTGCCCGACGGAGAAATCTCCTCCAGTTAGTTTCAATTAAAAAAAATCCACCTGCAAAAATTGCAATAATCCCTGTCGTAAGGTGTGTCAGGACAACCAGCGAAAGCAAAACAGCAAGCCATATCCTATGCTTATTCTCCTCGATACCTTTATACAGCAAACCTATGAACAGCACAAACAATGAAAAGCTGATGCTGTGTGAAATCTCTCCAGCAAGCGTGCTGTAAATATTAACTCCCCACATAGTATGCGTATCTCCAAAAAGAAGAAACAGCGACGAAACAGCACCAATTATAGGCATGGGAAACCTGAACTTCATCAGCCTCATAGAAAAATAAACCGAAATAGGAAGCGAAAAAATCCCGAGCACAGAAACAATCCTGAAAGCAATCTGCAAAGGCATGACAAAACTCAGCAAAGCCATCATAAGATATGGCATGAAAAAATAAAACTGAAACATAGGAAAACCATTCCACCATCCATTACTCCAACCAAATACTCTTCCCGACGGCAAAAGCTTTTCCTTCATCTCTTTAGCCATAAAATTATGCGAGCTAGTATCTCCTCCTGAGATTGTTGTTGTCTTAAGCAAATACTTTGGCTCGAAATATGAGAACAAAAACAGGATAATCAAGACAAGAACACATACAGAGACAAGCAGCTCTCTCTTAACTGCAAGCTTTTTCCTGAATAAAAAACCAGCGATAATTCCGACGAGAATTAAAACCCCGCTAAAATAAACAGGAACACTGCTCTTTTTCCTCTCGACAAAAATCCTCTTCTCAAAAACATCAGAAAAATGCACGCCATCATTTTCATGCTCTACAATAGCAAGCACATCATAACTGCCTTGAGAAAAATCATAAGTCTTCATACCAAAAGGAATCTCAGCATTTGAATATCCATTAATCATAATCCAGCCAGAAAACTTTTCAACATCAATGCTCACATTAATTCCATCAGGAGAAAAAAATCTAACAAAAACTCGCTTATCCTTATCACCTGAATTCCTCAGCAAAAGCCTTCCTCCATTATCAGAATAGCTCATCTCACCAGAAATCCCCGACGACAAATCCCTTTCAGTCATTCCAGAAAAAACAAACCCATAATCAATGCCTGATAACTGTGCAGCATCCTTATTGTAAAAATTGGATTTCACAATAATCGGATAAGCCCCCTTTATGGCATGGCTTAAATTAGCCTCAACATTTATCCTCTTTGAATCCTTGCTCTTCAGAAAATTGATGTAAACAGGAGCAATGCTGACATTCTCAAAAAAAATCTCTAACTCTCCATCATAAACATCTTCGCTTGCCTTATTCTCGATGAAAATAGAAATATTCGCAGAATTATCTAAGCCATTCCCATAATATACCCCTCTAACACTAATCTCAGGCAACAAAGCAGCGCTTGCACTAATAGCCAATACAAAAAGAATCAATCCAATTAAAAAACCAGCCTTAGCAAAGCCCATCACAAAATCAAATCAACAGAGGATTTTATACTTTGCGCTTTCTTAGAAACTTTGTATAATTCCGAAATTACTTGACACTTCTGGAGTATATAGGTCGTTTATAAACTTTATAAAGGGAACGCCCCTATATACAAATTTACATTTTGTCAACTAATTATGAAATTGAACAATTACTGCATAGTAAGAAAAGATTTAAATAGTAAGCCTGTTTTTCAAATGGAGAAGACTGAAAAATTATTGATTTAAACTAGACTTACAATAAAAAGACCAGAAAAATGACAAATGAAATTAATGTTGGCAATATTGAGAGAAGGGGAGTTGAATCAGGATATTCAATTGTGGAAGTAAGATTTGAACATCCTGAGGAAGGGCTTATTGTTGGAGAAAAACTAGCCAGCGTAATTGCTGAGTTTCTTCCAGAAGTTGCGTCTGTAAAAGATACTGATTATGCTTTCTTTGAGGGATGGAAATCAAAAACAAGACTGCCGGGTTTTGCAGTTTATGGGAAAAAAACCGATACACTTTTTGATAAAGGCGAAATGCATTATATCTTAAAGGTAGTTTATGAATCCGAAGATCCTGATGATGTAAATATCATTCCTGAAAGATTTCTTTCAGAGGAAGAAAGAGCAGAAAGAGAAGCGCGTAAAATCAGGACTAATCCTGGAAGTTTAAAATATTTAATAGAAACCCCTTTTACATCTCCTCTTTATACTAACACGACACAAGGCTATGTAGGTCTTGAATCATTACTTCAAACTTTAAAAAGTGCTAATCCTCAGCTTGGCATGGGGACTGAGTTCTATCAACAATTTACTGATCCTTCCCTTACACCGGAAAGTAGTCTTAGCGATGAAGTGCTAGCCCAATTAAGGAAACAAGATAATTTTAATGGAAGATATGTGGTAGTTGTAAGTAGAACTAATGACGATTTGACTAAATGTAGATTTGATTTTGGCTATTTTAGAAGTGGAGATACAACTAAGGATCAGCTTGATATAAGTGACAAAAGTTATATTGGAAAGGATCGTTCCGAGGGTTTTCTACCTAACGAGATAGTTGGGATATATGGAAAAGGAATGGAACCTATTTATGTTGCAAGAAAAAGCCCTACGAGAAACTTTATAGAAACCCCAAAACAACCATAATTCAAATTTCTATGAATAGAAGAGATTTTTTTAAGGGCATTGGAGGGAGTGGTGTTATTGCAGCTGCATTAGGTGCAGGAACAACAGCTACCCAGCTTGGATGCACAGATCCACAAAATAGTGTAAAGAGCAGAGATTACAAAAGCGGAGAAATGATAGAAGTTCT
>CAZXRI010000117.1:0-4468 GCA_964642765.1 uncultured Methanosarcinales archaeon
ACAGGATAATGGATGTTATGGATTTGACATAGGAACTAACCTTGTAAGTCTCGTCGGGAGAATCTCACATGTTAAAGGAGACTTCAAAATCAGGATAGGCATGGCGAGCCCTCAGCATCTTTTACCATATCTCAGCGAGCTAATCAATGTTATGAAATCAGAAAAGGTCTTCAGGTTTATACACCTTCCTGTCCAATCAGGAAACAATGATGTGCTCAAAGCAATGAAGCGTGATTATTCTGTTGAGATTTTTAAGGAGATAATTGATAAAATACAGAGGGAAATTCCTGATATTACTCTCTCGACTGACATAATCTGCGGCTTTCCGACTGAGACTGAAAAACAGTTTGATGATTCTCTGAGGCTTGTTCAGGAATTAAAATTTGATGTGGTTAACATTTCACGATATCATGCAAGACCAAATACCATTTCAGCCAGATTAAAACAGATATCAGGAGATGAGCTGAAGAACAGGACAAGAAAAATGGCAAAGGTGTTTAATGTTGTTGCACTTGAAAGGAATCGCAACTGGATTGGATGGAAAGGAGAGATAATTATAGACGAGAAAGGCATCTTAGAAGGGACATGGGTTGGAAGGAATTACGCATATAAGCCTGTTGTTGTAAGAGGAGATTTTAAGATTGGGGATATGCTAAATGTTAAAATTACAGATGCTGCAAGTTTTGATTTGAGAGGGGAAATTTAAGGTTTTTGTTTCTTCGGTCAAATTAGTCGAGCTTCTTAATGCTTCCTGTAATTATGAATGCTCCTGATGAGTTTACATAGAAGATATTTCTGCCTTCCTGATTTTTAATAACGAAATCCTGCTCAGAGATATTGCTTGGAATTTGCTCATTATTTTTGAATTCTCCACGAGAATAAATATCCCCATCCTTGGTTATAGCAAGATTTTCTTTTCCTGCTGATTTAATTATGATTTCTTTGTTAATGCCGAGGATACTATCCTGTATATTATTTTGAAACTGGTAAATGTTTCCTTTTATGAATAGGTTTCCGACACTATCAATCTGGCTGATAGTCCCGCCTAATGAGTTTTTAATTGTGAACAGAATTATTCCAGTAATGTCAATAATAATAGTACCTCGCTTTTTTTCTTTCACTTCTGTTTGAGTAATTATCTTCGACGGAGAGTGCACAGGAGTCTTGCTGAAAAAGTTCACCTGCTCTCCATTAAGGCTTTTAACAGACACAATGTTTCCTATTGCATCAATTGTATAATTTTCATTAAGGATTGTCCTGCCATCGTCAAGCCTTTTTTTATACGAGGCAATTCTATTTAAGCTATCATAAAGCATATTCTCAGTCTGCTTGCCTTTCTCGTCGCGAATATTGATAATGTTGCCTGCGTTGTCATATCCATAAGATAAATCCAAGTTTTCAGACAGGATTTTATTAAGCCGCAAGGTTGTTGGATTATAATTATAGCTGATGGCTTTTTTATTTGCAAGCGTAATTACCGACGGAAGATTAAGCTCGTTATAAGTAACACTGTCAATTATTCCAGAAATCTTTGTTATTGGGCCTTGTGCAGAATAATCATATACTGATACTGAATTGTCAGGTGCAATATACTCAACAGGCCTGTTCATTGAATCATATTTCCATTTGCTTGTGAACGATTTTCCGTCTATGCTTAGCGTTTCTGATGTTTTTCTGTTTCTTAAATCATAAGTGTATGATGTAGTATAATCCTTGCTGTTTGTAACTGATGACAGCGTTCCTTTAAGCTCTGTATCGTAAGTGTAAGTGAATGTTCCGTCGGAATTAGTTTTCTGCTTTATCCTGCCGAGCTGGTCATAGGTATATGAATTAGTATTTCCTGAATTATCTGTCTGCCAGATTAAGTTCCCTTTATTGTCGTATGTGTATTTTCTTGTTCCTAAGTCAGGATCAGTTTCCTGTGTTTTTCTGCCTAACATGTCATAGGTATATTGGAATGTGTTTCCATGCGCATCCTTTATCCAGACTAAGTCTCCAGCTAAATTATATTGATAAACTGTTGTATAATAATTATTAATACTATGCTCGAGGATTTTGGTTATTTGCTCTCGTGAATCCGTGAAGTATGAAACCTTATTGCCATTCTCGTCAACAGAAGTTATTTTCCAATGGTCATAACTTATTGTTTTTTGGCTGTTGTCAGGATTTGTAACTTTAGTAACGCGGTTCAGCACATCATAACTGTATGAGGTTTTTGGCGCTGTTCCTGACGGTAGAATAAGAGAGTCCTCAGCTCCTGATGTATAGCTTGCTATGTAAGGATTAGTTATGCTGCTAACCCTCTTGAGTGAATCATGATTAATAGCTGCGATAATTTGCTGGTTTGGTATGCTTGATTCTTTTTTGGTCTGGATTAGGCTTCCAAACCCGTCGTAAAAATAATGCTGGTTCAATGTGCTGTCTGTATTATTTTTTTCCCTTATGGTTATCTTAATTAAGGAAGGAGGTGTTGGATTTAATGTATATTGATAGGTTTTCGTCGGATAATAAACTGTGTCATAAGGAAGGATTTCTTTTTTTATCCGAGCAAGGGCATCATACTCGTATGTTATCTGGTTATTGTTTTGGTCTGTTTGCTTTATGATATTCCCTGTGCCTAAGTCATATTCATATTTTGTCTCATGCCCAAGGGTATTTTGGATTTTGTTAGGGTAAGTGAATGTGCCGTCTGTAATTCCATAAGTGTAAGTTGTTGTAAATCCTAAGCCGTCTGTTTCTGAGACGATGTTTCCATAACTATCGTATGCAAATTGGTTTGTAATAAATTCTGTTGGTGATTTGTATGTCTCGGTTTTAGTCAAGTCGCCTTTTATCGGTGAGTTTCCAAATGGCAATGAATCATAATAATAATTTGCTTTTCTTAGAGGAGAAGTTGAGCCTGATTGTGTCAGCAGATATGAAGTTTTTTTGTTTGTAATCCAGTTTGGTGTGTTATATGCAAATGTCCATGCTTCTTCTGTATCGTCGGAAGTTGTTGTGATATCTCCATAATTGTTGGCTTTGATTATGTTCCCGTATGCATCATATTGGAATGAGGTTTTAGTTGTTTTAGGCATTAGATTATTACGTCATATTGGAATGTGTTTACAGTATCAAGTGTATTTATGTAATACCCATCCTTTGATATTGTATTGTAGTTCAGCTCATGAGTCTGGAAAAGGTTTGTGGCTGTGTCTGATATTTCGAGTTTGTATTCTTTTCCTGCTAATGGAATTGTCTGGTGATACCAATGATTTGTTATTATTTGGCTTGAGAGCAATTCCTGAACATTTGCAAAGCCTAAAAGCTCTTTGTTAGAATAGTCGTATTTCCCGTCGTGATAATTGTATCCTGTTGATGATTTGTAATTAAGGCTGCTTGTGATTCCATTATCCTCATCAACCTTTGATACAAGCCATAGGTTGAATCCTAAATCAGGATATGCGTCTTCTCCTGTGTTTTTTATTGTTGTTGATTTGTCATATTGGATTGTTATTTTTCCGCCATATTCTGTTGTGATGGTTTTGAGCAAATATGCTTTTTCTGCCTTGTTAATCCATGTTTCTTTATCGCCTGAGTATCTTGCTTTTACTATATCTGGCAATCCATCTCCATTAACATCTGCAATTCTAACGCCTTTGTTGTCGCCTTCTGTTGTTACAAACAATGCTGTTTCAGGAATTTTCCAGTCTGAATCCTCGACCCATCCTGTGCCTGTGTTCAGCCATGTTTTTTTGTAATCAGTTACTCCGCTTATTATGTCGGTTAATCCATCGCCATTTAC
Organism: uncultured Methanosarcinales archaeon; assembly: GCA_964642765.1. Classification (GTDB taxonomy): domain Archaea; phylum Nanobdellota; class Nanobdellia; order Woesearchaeales; family CAZXRI01; genus CAZXRI01. The sequence continues at coordinate 3,785 of CAZXRI010000117.1, forward strand.
ATCAGCAAACCTTATTCCTGTATCATAATTTTCAATGCCATGTACAAATGATATTCCTGATGGGACAGCATAAGAATCATCCCGTGTCCAGCCATAGCCGTTATTGAGCCATGCCTTTCTGTAAAAGTCAGCGAGAAGAATATCAGGAAGATTGTCTCCGTTGACATCTACAACCCTAACCCCTTGATCTTTTGGGTTTGTTAATGAGTCAACGAATTCTATATCTGAAGGCGGATACCATGCAAAGTCAAGATTCCATCCAGAGTCAATATTTTTCCATGCGCGCCTTGTTGAGCCGGCAGCCATTAAGATATCTGTTCTGCCGTCTCCGTTGAAATCTTCAAATCTTACTCCTCTGTCGTAATTTTCAGGGTCGCTTTCAATATCTATTGGATGTGCATTTTCAGGCAGTTCCCATTTGTGATAGCGTGACCAATCATTTCCTGTGTTGAGCCATGCATACCTATCATCTGCGTCAGCATTGCTTGCCTGGATTATATCTATGAATCCATCTCCGTCAAGCTCAAGAAATCTTATTCCTGTGTCATCATCTCTTGTGTCAGTAATCCCATCATAATATGGGAAGTTCCATCTATAATCCCTTGTCCATCCTTTTCCGTTATTTAGCCAATTCTCCTCGATATCTTCATTTGATGCAACTATATCCAAAAGCCCGTCTCTGTT
>CAZXRI010000118.1:0-4455 GCA_964642765.1 uncultured Methanosarcinales archaeon
CTGCCGGTAGCGGGAATCGAACCAACCGCAAAATCGGTTGACGCTTTGGTGCGGCAGAGCTACAAAATTAGCTCGCACTTTAAGGAGCATAAAGCTCCAATAAAATTTTACACTTGTCGGATTTATTGAAAGCCGCACGTGCTCGTCAGATGCAAAGAGGAAGGCGAGCAGAATCAATTATCGAAGAACCTGCAAAACTGTGGTCGAGTAAAACTTAATAATAAACTGCCGGTAGCGGGAATCGAACGCGCGACCTCTACGTTATGAGCCTCGCTATATTCTTAGGAAATCCATTGAATAAGTAGCGCTCTAACCGCTGAGCTATACCGGCATTAATGCTGAGAATTTTTTAAGATTATAAAAACCCTTTTATTTTCTCCTGAAAAGAAGCCATCTCACCATCAGAATACTTCTTATGCTCCCAATTAATCCTATGCCCGTCATTCTCAAACCTCGGAATAATATGAAAATGCGCATGAGGCACAATCTGCCCGGAAACCTTTTTATTATTCATCAAAAGATTAAATCCATCAGCATTACATGATTCGATAACTGCACATGCAATTTTCTTAGTCGAGACAGCAAGCCTTTCAATAACATCATCAGGAATATCAGTAAATGTCTCAAAATGCTTCTTGGTAATCACAAGAGTATGCCCTTTGTTTGCAGGAGAAATGTCAAGAAAAGCAAAAACAAAATCATCCTCAAAAACATTTCCTGACGGAATCTGCCTGTTTACAATCCTGCAGAAAATACAATCAGGCATTTTACCAAATCCGCTAAAACTCAACCTTCACATCAGTCTTTTCCTGCTCAGTAACCTTGAACATCTCAATAGGCTGGCGATAGCCAAGCATTCCAGCTATTATCATGTCAGGAAAACTCTGGATTCTGATATTAAAAGTATTTGCCGCATCATTATAAAACTCTCTCCTGTCAGAAAGCTCATTCTCCAATCCTGAAATCCTGCTCTGAAGCTGGATAAAATTCTCGTTAGCCTTCAAGTTAGGATAATTCTCAGCAACAGCAAAAATGCTCTTCAAAGCTCCTGAAATCATATTATCTGCTGATGCTTTCTGAGACATTGTTTTAGCATTCAGGAAAGCAGTCCTTGCCTTAGTAAGCTCAGTCAAAAGACCGCTCTCATGCTTCATATATCCCTTGACAGAATTAATCAGCTTAGGCAATTCATCATATCTCTGCTTCAGGATAACATCAATATTTGCCCATGCCTTGTTGATATCGTTTCTCAGGCGAACAAGTGAATTGTAAACTCCGACGAAGAAACTTAAAAATCCGATAACAACCAATGCAATTACTACCAAAATCACAATTATAATTCCGATTGCCATTTTTTATTTGACCTCCATTCTCATATTTTCGGTTATAACATATTATCTATATAAATTTATAGCCTGCATAAATGATTCCAGCGATTACAAGCAGTATCCCAAAAAACATGCAGATTTCAGCGCTAACGCTGTATCTCCAGATTACAAACTTTTTTTTCTGAGATGTAACATAAAATCTGGACTTATCAATTCCTTTCTGGAGCATTATATCTGTTGAGTTCTTTTCCGAAGAGGCTTCATCAACAAACGGATTATCACCTGCTGTTCCATAAATATAAATATTCTCGCTTGCCACAATATACTCCTCGACAAACCTGACTGCCATATTCGCAGATAAAATCCGCTTGATGTCAATCTTGTTATCTGCAATGAATTTACACAGATGATCCGGAAGCTCACTATCTACCTGCAGAGTAAAAGCCTCATGCTCAGCTAAATCTATCTCTGCATTTTTTAAATTTACCAATACCTTTCCTGTATCATCCTGCAAATAAAAATATCTTGCCTCTTGCTTTGTAAAGATAGTTCTCCAGTTCACTAAGTCTTTTGTTTTAGAGAGACTTTTGCCTTTTGCTTGGACTTTGCATTTGTAATATACGCAAGGTGTATTAGAGAACGGGCTTATTAACAAGCCATCTAAGAACAATGTAACAACCTCTCCGTAAACCTCAACATTTCCCATTGCCAATGACCTTATTTTGGATGTTGGCATATCTTCCATCAGGCGTCTTTTCCGTCGGTAAACATCAGCATAAAGAATAAATCCTGCTCCGATTAATATCATTACAATGCTAATAACAAACTCTTTTTGCTGGGCAAATGCGAAATCCATTTTATCAATTCATCCCTAATATTCAATCCTTCAATCATTTATGTGATTACAACATTCCAAAATAAACAAATATAAACGCAAGGCATGCAACAGCCAAAACTCCGCCGCCAAAAATCCCGAGTATTATTTTCCATTTAAGGCTTGCTAATATTTCTTTTTCAGCCCTGTCAGAGATGTAATAGAATTTCTGATGCTTTCCCTTCTGAATCATTATGTCTGCCTCATTCTTTTCCGACGACGCTTCCTTGACAAAAGGATTATCATCCGCAGTTCCCATTACATAAAGCATATCATTTGGAGCAATGTAATATTCCCTGAACCTCAGCTTTTTGTTAAATCCAAAAAATCCCTTGCTGTCTATGTTTTCTGTTTTCAGGAAGTTTGAAATTGGCGAGGGAATTTGCCTGCCAATACCTGTTTCAAATTCATAATCAGCAGGAATATCAATCTCTGCACCATTTGTGTCAACAAGAACCATTCCAGTATCATCCTGAAGATAAAAATAATCCAGCTTTGAATCCTGCTTTATCATAACCCATTTGCTTGACTTTCCCTGCTTTCGATATTCCTCGATAGAATAGCGATAATAAACACAATCACTGTTTGTAAACGGGCTTTTGAAAGAATATTGTGACTTGATTGCCTTGCCATATACCTCGACAAATCCCATTGCAAGAGAGCGTATTTTAGATGTAGGAGTATTATCTATGAGGAGTTTTCTTCTCCATAGTCTGAACCCGTTGAAAAACCAGAATATCCCAAAAACCAAACCAAAGAAACTTACGCCGACAATTTTGCCTTCTGAACTGCTCATGATGTATCTCATGAATTAAGAGGTATATAAATCTGATGAAGTATTAATGGCGGAAGTAAATAATTAATAAATATTTCCGCCACTTATATCTCAGAGGACACAATGTATTTGTATTAATTATTTGTGTCCTCTGTTATATCATTCCGCAACCTTCTTCTTAATCATCTTCAGCCTGAATATGTTCTCCCTTTCCATTTCCTCAAGCCTGAAAGTGATAAATGCCTTAATCTTATCCATCCTCGGGATAATCTCAAATTCAAGAGCATTAACCCTTCTCTTTGTCTTCTCGATTTCCTTAAGCAATTTTCTCATGCTGGTCTCAACCTCAGCCGCAACAATAATCTTCCCGATAACTTTCTTATAAGCAGAAGCCGCCTCTCCGATAGCTGAAGAATTATAAATCCCGAATTCATCTTTTGCCTCTATTCCTGAACTATCTGTTTTTATCGTCGGAACAACAACACCCATGATATTTTTCTGCCCTATTTCAACACTATGCCTCTTAGAAATCGCAAGCGCAATAGACTTAATCTTCAAATCACTCTCGATAATCCTCGCAAATTTCATGACACCATTTGCTTTCTTGTATTCGGCAACAAGCTCCTGCCGAAGCCCTTTAACCTTCTCGAGAATCTTGAAAAATTCCAGAATCAGTCCATCCCGCTTTTTCTTCAGCAAGCTATGACCTGACTTTGCAAGCTTGATTTTTTTCTTTAAAACAATCAACTCTGCTCTTGTTGGTTTAATGTTCATTGCCATTTTTGAAATTATACTGTATTCCTGAAAAGAACATTTGCTGTATAAGCTTTTCCATCCTCGGAATTATAAACTATCCCGCCGAAAATAATTATATTGCCTTGAACAGCTCCGCTAATTGTCTGTTGTTTCTGTGGGATAATCTTGCAGAGGAATTCATATTGCCTCTTAACCCACTCAACAATATTCTCCTCGAGGGAAATGCTTTGATTATATCTGAAATTCTTTCCGAGGTAATCCATATGCTTCTTAAAATGAGGTCCTGCATTGTCATATCCTGAGCCAAGCATCCTGATAGCTGCACAAACATCATGCCCGTGAACATTTCCATAATGCCCAAAAACTCCCCAAGCATTTATTCCCTTTGCCTGAAGACCTAAATCAACACTATCCTGAAGGACAATGCCTCCTGCCTTTGTAATAAGATGTAGGTATCCTTGAGATGCATGAAGCAAATCCCGATGAAAGGGTGTATTATATGGATCCTCACATGAAAACACGCCAACCTTTTTACCGTCGGCAATAAGCCCTTTCACAAAATCAACAGCATTCTCATCTGCCATTTTACTTATTCACCTTCTCATCTCCCCAAAATCCCTTATAATATTTCTTCTTCAATTCAGGGCTGATTCTTCCCAATTCCCTCTCAGGAATCATCCTCAACAAATCCCATGACATATCAAGAGTTCCAGAATCAATCT
>CAZXRI010000119.1:0-4402 GCA_964642765.1 uncultured Methanosarcinales archaeon
ATGGATACAAGCATATAAGGTTATGATAAAACAGAAACTAAAACAAAAGGAGATATTTATTATTGGTTTGAACGCCGAAATTGTTTAATTTTATTTAAAAAAATATATCCAACAGAATTAACAGTTCAGCAATCCGTTAAATTTATATTCTAAGCCAATAAAGAATAATAAAAAGAGGTGTATGGATGAAGAAGGATTCTTCAAAAAAAGGCAAACAGAATTCTAAAGGCAATGCTGTTCCAGATAAACCTCTCAAAGCTGAAAACGCAGCTCTAAAGCAAGAGAAAGACGAGCATGCAGGCATATTAAGCAAGGCATCAGAGAAAAGAGTTTCCGAGAGTGATGAATTCTTAAAAAAGGATATCCTGAATATAACTGCTGAAATTTCCAAGGCGATTAATAATATCGAAAAATTTGAGTTTATTCTTACGGCAGAATATGAAACCCTGTTAACCCTGAGCGAGGATAAGCTGAACCTGATTAAGACTGTGATCAAGACAGATAATGATATTGCATATGACTTGGAAAGGTTTGAGGCAAAAGTCAAGGAATACATGCAGCTTTCAAAGACATCAAAAACAAGCCTTCTGGACGAGATTAATAAGATGAATGAGTTTTATAATGAGTTTGAGCATAAAGCAGGAGGATTGCATATTGCAACATTGCTAAAGCTGTCTCAGCTCGAGAAAATGAAGAAAGAGCAAGCTTCAAGAGCTGAATCTGAATTAGCAAATGAAATCAACATGTCTGATAATCCATCTGATTCTATCCTTGATATTGCCCAAGATATTGGCAGCATGCCTGATTATTCAGATGGTGCAGTGCCTCCTGCGGATTTGCAGGATAAGATAATAGCTGAGCAAAAGATTCTATCTTCTAATAAGGGGCTGAAAGGATTTTTCAAAAGGTTAAGCGGGAAAAAGGAAGCTGAACAGGTTGATGTTACAGAGGGAATTAAAGAGGAGCAAAAGGTCAGCGTTGATGCAAATACAGAGAATCTTACTGATTTTTTTGAGCATCAGAAAGTCTTGCTTGAAGAGAAGACAAAGACAAAATATGCTGAGCTTCAGCAGGATTTCAAGAAAAGAAAAGAAGCAGAGTTGAAACAGCAGGAGCAGAAATTCAAGCCCATCTCTGTAGTTGCTCCAAGAGTAATAGTCCCTGCAATTAGCGATTCATCAGAGATACATAGGGCAATTTCTGACGTTAAAAAAGGAAAATCATCAGCAATGGTTAATTCATCTGCTATTCAGGGAGATATTGTAAATGTTTACCAAAAGATTGCTGAGGCAAAGGAAGCTATTGTCATGAAGAATACATGGAAAGCCAAGGATATTTATTTGGAGATTCAGCAGATATACAATGGGCTATCAGAAAGCAATAAGCATCTTGTTTATGAGCCTATTCAGGAAGTTAACATGGAGATGAAGAAATCAGAGTCTGTGCATAGTGATTTGCCAAGGGTTTATCAGAAGATTGAAGAGGCAAATAAAGCTCTTTCTGTGCTTAATATTGATAAGGCAAAGAAGATTTATTTTGAGATACATAAGATATATAAGGAGCTTTCACGTGGGAATAAGCATATTGTCTATAATCAAATCCACGAGCTTTATCTGGAAAGGAAGAATGCTGAGAAGCGGATGCTTGATTCATTGCATTCCTGAAAAAAAAGAAGAAATAAAGAAAATAGTAATTCTATTTATACACTGAAAATTTATATTCTACTGCCAATTCCCTTGCTTAATGCCAGACTCAATCACAGAAGCATTTGATGGATTAGAGGTAAGATTACTTAGGTTTGAATCTCTCATGAAGGATAATATTTCGCAATTTGTTACAGGCGAGTCTGATTTATACGCTGGTCTTATAAGGGAATACAATGAAATGCAGTTAAAAGTTGGTGAGCATATTGAAGAGATATTGCAAATGTATGGAGGAGTTCCTGCAAATACAGAAGGTATTCAGGCCAAAACAATTTTGTTATACATTTTCTTAAAAGGTGCATTTGAGGGATTGCAGAAAGCAATTAGTAATTACAGAGAAAATGATGGATATATTAAACCTAAGATTAAACCTAAGATACCAATTGCTATACATACTGCAGTAAAAATATTTGAATTAGCCTCGAGTGAAATATCAGGCGGAGTAACAATTTACAGACAGTTTGGATATGTTGAATATGGACAGCATCTTGGACTTGCTTTGTCGAGAGATTACATAGCAAGGATGGCTAATGAGATAAGAAAGGTTAACAGCAGAAGCAAAACTCAAAGGCCTATACATGTAGTCCATCCAAGAGATAACCTTTTGTAAATACCAAATAGTATAGATAAAACACTTTGTAAATCAGAGAATAAAAACAGAAACCTTTATTTATCTCCAGAGAATTCATGCTCTCGGATGTGGGAATAATGGTGCATAAGGCGAGTCATGATAAGAATTCTAAATCAGATGATAAGGATGAGCTGTCTTTTCTAAAGGATATTAAAGAGGCAGAAGTGCAGGCTGTTAAGATTGTTGAAGATGCTAAGTCTAAAAAAAGCCAGATTCTCGAGGATTCCAGAAAGCTGTCAGCCAAGCTTCTTAATTCAAAGAAAGAGGAGATTCTCCAGAAATCTGAGGATGAGATAAAGGATAAAGAGCAGGAGTTTGCTGTTGTGAAGGAAAGGAAAATTAAAGATGCCGAAGAGGAAGCAGAATCACTCGAAGAATCCACTAAATCCAAAGTAAAGCAGGCTGCTGATTTTATCGTCGAAAAGTTTGAAGAGTTCTTACAGTAAAATGTTCAAGACAGAAGAGATGACAAAGATATTGATTGTATGTCCAGATACTTACCAAAAGGCAGTTATTGAAAAGCTTTATTCCCTCGGTGTTCTTCATATTAAGGAGCATAAAAGCACAAATGAGCTTGATATTGGAAGTCCAATGCAGGATGCTTCTTCTCTTTCTGAAACTATCGTCAGCATCCGCGCTATTGCAAGCCATCTTAAGATTGATTTGAATAAGGAAATAAAGAAATCCCAGAAAAAGCAGGCAATTAATCTTGATGAGATAAAGGCAAATTCACTTCTTATCAACTCAGAGATTTTATCGTCGGAAAACCGCATGAAGGAGATTGATGATGCTCTCAGGATTAAGAAGCTGGCTCTTCCTGAATTGAATTATCTGAGCAAGCTGAAGATTTCGTTTGGGAATTTGTCTGGGATAAGCTCTCTTGATGTATTTATCGGGATTATTTCAAAGTCGTCAGGGTTTATTGATTCCATTAACGCAGCAACGAAAAAATACGAGATTGTTCAGGCAGATTCAGACGGGAAGTTAGTGATTGGATTGTTTTCTGATAAGTCGGCAAATGCAAAGGTTCAGGCTGTTCTGCAAAAGCATGGGTTTTCTGTTATTGACATTAAGAAATATTTCAATCCTGCCCAAGAAAGTATGAATCCAGAAATCCTTTTCGGGAATTTGAACAACGAGATTAAATCTCTTGAAGAAGAGAAATCTGCTGTTGAGAAAAAATTATCTGAGTTAAAGTCAAGATGGAATGATTACATTGTTTACTCTGAAAAGCTTTTGGGCGAGGAGCTTGAAAAAGCAGAATCCCCTCTAAGGTTTGGTAAAACAAGGGATTCTTTTATTGTTACTGGCTTTGTTCCTGAGAAAAGTTTTGACAAGGTTTCTGATGAGCTGAAAAAAACAGCCAAGGATAAGATATATATCAAAAAGCTCGATATAGGAGAGCATGAGCATGTTCCTTCAAAGCTGCATAATCCTGACTTTCCCGTTATTTTTTGGGTTTATGCTCGGTGATTGGGGTTATGGGATTGTATGCTTGATTCTTTTTTATCTGCTTAAGAGAGCAATTCCAAAGGCAGGATTCTTTTTTAATATCCTTATGCTTGCTTCATTTTTCTCGATAGTGTTCGGGTTTGTGTTCGGAGAGTTTTTCGGGTTTGAGCATATTAAGATATTAGGTTATACTCTGCCGAGTTTGATAAGCAGGAATCCAGAGCATCCTATTCAGGTTTTGATGGGCTCTGCTGTTTTGCTCGGGTTTATTCATGTTAATATCGGGATAGCAATAGGCTTTGCAAATGAGCTGCATCATGGATTGTTTAAGGCAATCTGCGCAAAGGGAGCATGGTTTGTGCTTGAGATTGGTGTGATTATGCTTGTATTGTCCAAGATGAATATATGGAAGGTTGAGCCGAATCTTGGGATGTATTTAAGTTTTGGTGTTATGGCTCTCTCTGTTATTATGCTTGCAATTGGTGAGGGCTTCAGAGGGATTATTGAGATTCCTGCATTGTTCGGCAGCATGCTGTCTTATCTCAGGTTAATGGCAATTGGGTTATCTTCTGTCGGGCTTGCTCTTGTGATTAATAATCTTGCAACACCGTTCTTT
>CAZXRI010000120.1:0-2381 GCA_964642765.1 uncultured Methanosarcinales archaeon
CCTCTCAAGATAATTCTTCTGCTCCTGAGAAAGGCTTGCTATCAGGTGTTGGATGAATTTTGCAGTGTGCTTTTCCTTCTCAAGAACAACCTCAAATATTGCTATGCTCTTTTCTTTAAACCCGGAAGCATTGGTTTTCTTCAGAAGAATTTTCTCCTCTTCAAAATTAAACGGAACAAACTTGTGCAGTCCTTCAAGAACCTTCTCGGGATTTTCTTCTTCCCTGCAAAAAACCCTGATTTGGATGTTGTGCGCGAATTTCATATATAGCAAATCTATTTTGTGAGTGAGATTAAAAATCTTTTTATACTCTGCTGTTTTTCATTTGCCAATAAGATGCCGGACAAAAAATCAATCATAAAAAAACTTGAAGAAAGGGCAAGGCTTTTCCGTCGGGAAATTGTAGAGATGATTTACAAAGCCAATTCAGGCCATCCAGGAGGCTCACTTTCTGCAATTGACTTAATCAATGCATTGTATTATAATAAGCTGAAAATTAATCCGAGAAATCCTCATTGGGAAGACCGAGACAGGTTTATTCTCAGCAAAGGTCATTGCTGTCCTGCTTTGTATGTTGTTCTTGCTGAGCATGGTTTTTTTCCTAAGGAAGAGCTTAACCATTTCAGGAAAATCGGGCATCTTCTCGAGGGGCATACCAGCATTAAGATTCATGGTGTTGAAATGTCAGGCGGTTCGCTTGGAATGGGTGTCAGTTTTGGGAATGGAATTGCCATGGCAAAAAGGATTGACAAGAAAAAATTTTCTGTATGGATAATGCTTGGAGATGGCGAGAATCAGGAAGGCCAGATATGGGAAGCTGCAATGACAGCACACCATTATAATCTCGACGTGAAAGTTATCATTGACAAAAATGGCGTCCAGAATGACTGGTATGTGAAGGAAACAAAGGATGTTGACCCTCTTGATAAAAAATGGGAGGCGTTTGGCTGGAAAGCAATAAACATAGACGGGCATGATTACAGCCAAATTTTAGATGCTTATGATGAAGCTGAGAAATGTTCCAGCCCTGTTGTGATAATTGCAAAGACAACAAAAGGCAAAGGAGTCTCATTCATGCAGAACAATCCTGATTTTCATGGAAAGGCTCCTAATGAGCAGGAATTTAAGCAGGCAATGGATGAGCTGAAATAAATACTTATCATTCATAATATGCAGTTTCTGAAAACTGCCATTAACACATAGTATCACAAAATATATAAAGTTCTTTTGCTTAATTTATTCTCCGTCAAGTAAGATAGAAATCTTGAGTCGGTTGGATTTATCCCGACGATTAATCCAATATTATAAAATCATTTTCATCAAGGGTGTGGGCATTTAATTCGATGGATTAGTAGGTATAGGAGGCAAAGATGGCAGGCAAAGAGGTTTTGAAACAGAATGAATCAAGGGAAGACATTGAGCTTCAAAAGATGTTCAGCCACAAGAGCAAGCTAATGGGTATTGTAAATGATAAATGGCTGAATTCTTACAAGGAAAACCTGCTTATGCTCAGGAATATGCAGTGCTCAGGCGAGATTCCAATCCATCCTGAAAATAAATATCTAGGCGAGAATGAGCTTGCATTAAACATCTACAAGAACAAGTATTATCTCAAGGATTTGGACGGAAACATTATTGAGTCAAGGCCTGAAGACACATTTGCAAGGCTCGCTTCGTATATCTCTGCTGTTGAAAAGGAAGATTCTGAGAGAAAGAAATGGGCTGTGAAATTTTATAATGCTCTTTACAAAGGGTATTTTCTTCCAGGAGGCAGAGTCATTGCAGGCTCAGGAGACCTGTACAGGCTGAAAACTCTGGCAAATTGTTTTGTATCTGTCATAGAAAAAGATAACATTGAATCAATCTACAAGGCAGCTTATGAATGTGCAAGGACATATTCTTTCGGCGGTGGAATTGGTGTTGATATTTCTGTTTTAAGGCCGAGGGATTCTGTTGTGCATAATGCAGCAGACAAGTCAACAGGAGCTGTTTCATTTACAGAAATCTATTCACTTACAACAGGTTTGATTGGACAATCTGGAAGAAGAGGGGCATTAATGCTGACTCTCGACGTAAAGCATCCTGATGTGTTTCATTTTATTAATGTAAAGAAAGTTCCTAACTGGGTTACAAAGCAGATAGTTGAGCAATGCAAGTGGTCAGGTTTGTTTAATGATTCACAGCTTGAAGAAGTTGAAAGGCAGGTAAGGGAAAATACTCAGGTTAGGTTTGCAAACATCTCGCTGAAAGTTACAGATGAATTCATGAACTCAGTTATCGAGGAAAACCAGTTTGGCAGGGATAAGATTCTCCTCTATAAAAAGCTCGACAAGATTACAATCAGCGAAATATCTCAGGATGAAGTAACTCATTACTCTTAC
>CAZXRI010000120.1:2391-4378 GCA_964642765.1 uncultured Methanosarcinales archaeon
CATGTTTTTGATTCTGTTGAGGATATGAACAGCTACCTGAAATCAAGCTATGGCATTTCAATGGAGAATGAAGGGCTTGCTGATTTGTCTCGAAGGGATTTGTTTGGTGATTATGTTATTCCGCTGGAAGGAAAAAATCATGATTTGGCTGTTAAGTTTGCAGGAGATTTTATGCTTTATTTTAATTCGCCGCAGACAGGAGAAATCAAGAGGATGGTAAAGGCTCGAGATGTATGGGATCAGTTTGTTGACGGAAATCATCAGACAGCAGAGCCCGGGTTGATATTCTGGAGCACAATGGCGAAATACTCGCCGTCAAATTATGTTGGAAAGCCGATTGCGAGCACAAATCCTTGCGTTGCATCTGACAGCTTAATCTCGACTGAAAATGGGCTTGAGAGGATTGACAGCGTTCAGGCAGAGAATATTCTTGTTGATAATCGCGCATTGGATTATGAGTCAAGTTCAGGAGAATTAATCTCTCTCCAATATGGCAGCCAGCTTGTCAAGCCATTGCAGAGAATAAGGACAGGTATTAAGGAATGTTATAAGCTCGAGACAAAATCAGGGTATGAAATAACTGCAACACATGACCACAGGATTCTTACGCAGGATGGCTGGAAGCCTCTCGGAGAAATTACAGAGAATGATTCTGTGCTTATTCAGTCAGGAGCAGGGAAATTCAGCAGCACAAAAAATTTACCATTTGAAGTAAACAATATTATCGTCGGGAAAAATAACAGGGCTTACAGGATGAATCTCCCTAATGAATGGAGCAGGGAACTTGGGATATTTTTAGGATGGCTTGTTGGAGACGGATATTATAACGAGAATTACCATAAAGCAGGATTGGTTTTTGCAAAAGAAGACGAGGATGCAAGAAGGCTTATCCAGCCGATAATGGAGAAATACTGCAACAAGGCAATCAAGGAAATACGCTATCCAAATGGCTGTGTCCAGATTAGGAATTCCAGCAAATATTTTATTGAGTTCCTGAAGAATCTCGGCGTAAAGCAGGCATTTGAGGAAAGAGAAGTCCCATCATCATTATTCACAGCAACAGAAGAGGCAGTGATAGGATTCTTGGAAGGATTGTTTTCTTCTGACGGAACAATCTCATTAGGAAGCAAAAGCAGGAATTATCTCAGGCTGAATTCAAGCTCGCTAAAATTGCTCAAGCAGGTTCAGCTTCTTTTGTTGAATCTCGGGATAAAAAGTGCAATCTATGACCACTCGACCAAATCAAAGGTTTTCAGGTATGAGAATAAAAATGGGGATATTATCAAGTATAAAACATCAGGAATTAACTTTGAGCTTAATGTCAGCAAGGAAAATGCACGAAGATTTATAGAGAAGATATTCTTTATTCAGGGAAAAAATCAGGGCAAGGTTTCAGAGCTGAAAGCGTTTGAGTTTTATTCAGAGAAATTTGCTGACAAGGTAAAATCAAAAACTTTCGCCGGAAAAAAGGAAGTCTGGGACATAACAGAGCCAAAATCACATTCTTTTATTGCAAATGGGATTATTGTGCATAATTGCGGAGAAGTCCCGCTTGAAGATGGAGGAGCATGCAATCTCGGCTCAATAAACCTGTCGAGATTTGTAAGCAGTGGCTATACAGATAATGCTAAGATAGAATGGGAAGAATTGGGAGAGGCAACAAGCACATTAACAAGATTCCTCGATAATGTTATTTCATGGAATGAAGTTCTCAACCCATTGGAAAAGCAGCGTTTAGCAGCATCAGAAACAAGGCGAATTGGATTAGGGTTTATGGGAATTGCTGACATGATGAATCAGCTTGGAATTGAATATGATTCAGAAGAAGGGATAGTTCTCCTCGAGAAAATCAGCAGGTTCATAGCAAATGTTTCTTACTTAACATCTTCAGAGATTGCAAAGGAAAAAGGCCAGTCTGCAATATTCAATTATGATAAATATTCGAGATGCCCGTTTTTTCAGGAGATATTAAGCCCTGAGGTAAAGC
>CAZXRI010000121.1:0-4368 GCA_964642765.1 uncultured Methanosarcinales archaeon
GTTCAATCACAACAAAAGATGCAGATGGAGATGGAGAAGTTGAAACTGCTACAATTATATTCAGCGAATCTGTTGATGACTCAGCATTTTCTGCAGGCAATTTTGCAATTAGTGGAGTAACGGCATCATCAATAAATACAGGCACTGCTGATGACAACGCATTTGATGTAGTGCTTAGTGACGGAATATCAGGAACAGATGTAAAGGACGTTACATACACTCAAGGCACTGGCTCAGATTTGGCAGGAAATTTATTGGAAAGCATAGCAAGCGGAACAATTTCTGAAACTGATGGAGCTGCCCCGATTCTTATAGCAAGAACAGCTACAACTACAACAATAACAACAACTTTTACTGAGAATGTGGATAGCGCAAGTGATTCTAAAGATCAATGGAGCGTATCAGGAAATACAATCGATTCTGTTTCTGCATTGGATGGAAGTGGAAACACGATAACTATAACTTTAGACTCAGCAATAGCAACAGACGCAACGCCTTCTGTTACATACACAGCAGGCGACATTGAAGATTCTTCAAATAATAATCTGGAAACAGCAACAATCACACCATCAGATGGACTTGCTCCAGCGCTTGTTTCAGCAGTCGCATCAGACGGAAGCGCAGATAATGATGGTGTGGACAATGATGACACAGTAGTTTTAACCTTCAGCGAAAACACAAATCAGCCAACAATAAATGCTGGCAATGTTGATACAGTTCTTCCTTTGAACAGTGTTGTCCATTCATGGAAAGATGGCTCTGGGGCAATTGGCTCCGCTGTATGGACAACCCCGAAAGTATTAACAGTTACCTTAAGCACGGGAACAAGCAATCCGACAATTGTAGTTGGAGATCATATAACGCCAAGTTCATCCCTAACCGATACAAATAGCAATGCTATGGGTTCAGGCTCTGCTACGATAACCGGCAGCTTTGATGACCTGAGCGCTCCGTCTATTTTGTCAGCAAGAACATCGGATAATGATGGTGACGGGCAGATAGATAGAATGATTATACTTTTTGATGAGATAATGGATAACTCTGTAACAAGCACAGCAGGATTTACTATTGCAGGTTATGATATTGGGGGGACGGGAGCATGGAGCACTACAACCACAACAGATGATACATTTACAATAACATTGACAGAATCAGGAAGCGCAGATACAGGAAATAAACCTGATATAACTTATGCAGATGCTGATGGAGGAATGCAGGATGATTCTGCTGCAGGAAATGATTTAGGAGATGTTGTAACTGCTACAATAACTGAATCTGATGGAGCTTTGCCTGTTCTTTTATCTTCCATTACCGGAGATTCACAAACAGGAGACAGCGCTGAAACAAGCAATATAATTGTTGTATTCAGTGAAAACATTGATTCCGAAAGCATTGACAGCACGGATTTCTCAGTAGAGGGAAATACTGTAATTGAGGCAGCGGTTTCCAGTAATATTGTTACTTTGACTTTGCAAGATTCCCTCGCAACTGATGCAGTTCCTCAAGTTTCATTGGAAGGGGATGGCGTAAAAGACAATAATGATAACAGCCAGACAAATGGAAGCGTTACAGCCGATGATGGTTTGTCTCCTTCAATATCATCTGCGAAAACAGGAGATTCACAAACAGGAGACAGCAGTGTTTCAAATAAGATAGTTGTTGTATTCAGTGAGGATTTGGATGGAACTTCAATTGGGTTAAGTGATATTTCAGTGGAAGGCAGCACTGTAACTGCTAAATCAGAAACAAACGGAGTAGTAACACTGACTTTGGGAGTTGCTTTGTCAACAAGCGCAACGCCAACTGTATCAATTAGCGGAAATGGCGTAAAAGACAATAATGATAACAGCGTTACAGCTGGAAGCACAACTCCAACAGATGGATTGTCTCCAACTATGGATTCTGCTGAAACAACTTCAATAACAACTATTGATGTCACATTTAGTGAGAATATCAATTCATCAACTGTCGCATCAGCAGATTTTAATGTTGATGATAATACAGTTTCTGGTGTTTCTGTATCAAACAAAATTATAACCTTAACATTGGGAACTGCTATTGGAACTGGGGACACTCCTGATGTATCTTTAGTGGACACTCGTTCAATTGATGATAATTCTGGAAATTCTATAACCTCAGATGGAGGTCTTGATTATACAGAAACATCAGCAGATGGAATTGCTCCCACGTTCTCTGTAGAGTATGATTTAACAAGCCCAGTTAAAACAGGAACATTGACATTGACTATTGCTGCAAGCGAGAATTTAAATGCAAAACCAACAGTAAGCATTGACCAGCAAGGCACAACAGATATATCTGATGCCGTTACAACATGCGGTGCTCCATTTACAAGTTGCACTTATGCTTACACTGTAAACGAAGATACAGAAGACACTTATGTTGATGGAACAGCTTCTGTCACAATCAGCGGGACTGATGAATCAGATAATTCTGCAACTGATTCTGAACCAACATCAGGAGACACATTTACAATTGACACTACAAGTCCAACTGTAGAATTAACTTCTCCAAACGGAGGAGAATTCTTAAAAGGAAACAGCACATTTACAATTGAATGGACAGCAAGCGATGATAATATTGCAGACAATTCTATAACACTTGAGTATTTTGATGAAGCTGAAGGGGATGGAGGAGATTGGGTGGAGATAGAAACCGGAGAATCAAATGATGGAAGCTATGAATGGGCAGTTCCAATTACAGACAGCTCAATAGTTTCTGTAAGAGTAACAGCAGACGACATCGCAGGAAATTCTGCAAGCGATGAAAGCTATGCAGAATTTACAATAGATTCAACAAATCCATCATTTGAGGCTTCCAGCGGTTCTATAACATCTGGAGCAGGAGAAGACGCTCTTATAACGGCCACCATAACAGATAATTTTGATGTGACAAGCGCAACATTAAATTATATTTCTGTTGGAGATACAGAAGAAACTCCAGTTGAAATGACTAAGGATCCGGATAGTGATTTGTGGAGCGGTACAATTCCAAGCGGCTCATCAATAGGAGATATAACTTATTATATCATTGCATCAGATGAAGCCGGAAATGAAGTCAGGGATCCTGCAGACGGAACATACACCATAACAGTCAATCCTGGAGCATTGGATCACTTCACAATATCTGAGGTTAGCTCCCCACAACAGGTTGATAATCAGTTTCAGATTACAATAACTGCTTATGACAGTTTTGATAATGTGAAAACAGATTACAGCGGAACAGCAGCTTTAAGCGATACTACTGAAACAATTAGCTCCGCTGAAGCTGGTTTCTCCGAGGGTGTGTCAACTTTAGACGTTTCAATAGGAGAGCATAATGAGGAAGTAAGCATAAATGTTGCAGATGGAGAAGCAACAGGAACAAGCAACGAATTCTCTGTAAAAGACATCGTCCTAAATCTTGACGACTCCTTGATTTCGGAATGGAACTTCATCTCAGTCCCGAAAACACTTGAAGACAAAGTAAGAACAAATGTATTTGGAGAATCTGTAGTGTGGGAGTATAATGCAACTGCTGCAACAGAAGATGATACCTGGGTAACTCCAGTAAATATCGAGCGAGGCAAGGGTTACTGGGTAAGTAATAGAGATGATGTGGGATTAAATTATGCATCTACTTCCAGTCCAGGAGGCCAACCAGGCTTTGACATAGCAACAGTAAAGCTGTATCAGGGATGGAATGTTATTGGCCACATGTGCACAGGGGATCAAGATGTGAATGTAGCTTTCCCAAGCAATGTGTACAACAATCTGTTCGTGCTGAGATATGACGAGGAAAATGATAAATTCCAGATATATTCAACACAAAGCGGAGATCAGGAGTTTTGGCAGATGATGCCGGGAGAAGGATACTGGGTATTCCTGCCAACAGTATCAGACTCATCAGGATTTGTGAAATACACCAATATGTGCTCTGACACCGAATCAACATAAAACTGGAATAAAAATGAATAAAAATTCATTTTTTAAATTTTTTATTTTATTTTTAGCTGTATCTGCAATAACCTTAGATTCAGTTTTTGTAGTTACTGCGTTGCCGGAACTTCCGATGATAATCAGTGGAAATGTTTATATAAATGACAAGATTGCCGCAGACGGAACAAAAATAACTGCGAAAATCGGGGACAAAGAGATTGCAAATGCAGTTGCTTCAAAAGGCCAGTTCACATTATTGCTCCAGCAGCTTGAAAAAAATGCTGTCGTGAGGTTTTACGTTGACGGTATTGACACAAATACAGATGTCACATATGAAAGCACCGGCTATAAAACTCTGGAATTGAGAGTTAAGAAGGCGTCAATAACTCCTTACTTGACAGCCGCTTTTATCGCATTGGTGATTTTTGCCATA
>CAZXRI010000122.1:0-3821 GCA_964642765.1 uncultured Methanosarcinales archaeon
TGAGACACTCCGTTTGTAATAATACTAATATTCAGATTCGCCACACTATCAATTGTCAGGTTGCAACTCGGAGTTGTATCAACGGTATCTGTTACAGTAAAGTTGAAAGAAACTGTTGTTGTACTGAAATTAGAATTATTTACAGGCAGGGTTAATACAATTTGAGGCGGAGTTGTTTCTGTAATGCTAACTGGGAATATAACAGTCTGGATTTTATTCCCAGAATAATCCGTAACATTCAACGATACGTTTAAGGTTTTACCGAAATCAGCCGACCGCACAGTATAAGAGAAGTTATATACGCCTGTTGCTCCAGCAACAGTGCCATTATTGTTTGTCTGATTTATCGTTATGTTATTTAAGATAAAATCTACCTTATCAACACCGGTTGTAGCATCACTTGCATTAACAAATACATTGATAACCTGCCCGACAATCGCAGATGAAACAGTCCCGTTCTGTTCAATTACAGGCGTAACAGTATCAACTGTAAATGTTCTTGTAAGGGAATAGTTGGAGTTTGTTGCTGAGGAATTGCAAGTTACATTCCACAAATGCGAGCCATCAATAAAGCCGACGACAGTAGTAATATTAGCAATCCCGCTTGTTACAGTATAGTTAGAGGTATTGATAACGTTGTCTATTGTAAGATTACAAGTTAAATTTGTTCCCGAGATATAAGTTGCAGTAATATTAAACCCTACTGTAGAAAGGCTAACGTTTGCATAATCAACAGGAGAATTCAACGCAACAGCAGGAGGCAATGATACTGTCAATGTCCTGTCTGCAGAATATCCAATCTCTCCGCCTGCATCGCATCCAATCTTCCAACTATAAACTCCAACTGCCAATGTAGCATTAGGAACAATCCTAATTGCAGTCGAATTTGTTGCAGTAATATTTCCATAAGGAGCATTATCAATATATAGCCAGCATGACTGATTGACTTGACTACCTGCAAATAAAGTAAAGTTAAATGAAGTTGGCTGTGTTGTTAAAGTTGCGCCTGCATCAGGATATGTCTGATTGATTGAATCCAAAATAGCCCAATCAACAAATGTATATACTGGCGACAATGTTGCTGTATCTCCCTTATACAAAGAAATATTAATAGTCCAATTTGCACCATAAGGATTAGCTATCGAGAGATTAATTCTCAACGTGAGGTTCCTGTAGCTCAGATTGAAATCTGTAAAGATAGATGCATTATTAGTATTTACTGCATATACCCAGTCAGAGTTATTCCAGTAAGAAACATTAAACGCAACACCAGGTATCATGGTATTATTGATAGTAATATTAAACAACCCGGCAGTTGCATTTGTATTTGATAGATTATAATATGCAACGCCAATAGGATATGCCTTATAGGTGTTCTTGTCTGACCTCAAAGTTATATTCCCTGCTGGTAATGAGGTTGTCCCATACGTCGAAAATCCAAGCGAGGTCGGAATCTTCCATTCTGTATATCCATCTCCTTGTGATACAAGAGTGGCCTGAGCAGTAACATCACTGCAATCAGACATATTATTCTCGTTACATTTCTGCAATACACTTCCTGAACTTGGTATCTTTATCGTTACAGAATCCACTCCAAGATTCTGTGCCATATCAGACCATTTCTGGTTTCCTATTCCAACATAAGTTTGTCCGGATTGGTTGCTGATATTAAATGCCTCCGAGATGTTGAAGCTAACAGCCTTAGCAAGATCAACGCCTCCGAGAGAGATTGACCAATTTGCATCAGTGTTGTTAAACAATAGGGTTGCATTCTTGAGATAATTAGATTTATTCATATTAGTACTTGCACTGATATCTTCATAAGCTGTCCCGTTCCAAAGTTTAATGACAGTTGTGTTTAATAATGAATTTGGCGGAGGAACAAAGTCAAACTTGAACTGGACTACTGATGCTGAAGAAGATGTTGTAAAGTTCAGGCATCCAGATGTTGCACAGTTGCTTGCTTTGTCGCATACCTTTAACTTGTAATAATAAAGAGTTCCACTGCTTAAGGTGAGAGCAGTTCCATTTATATCAAGCTGACCGTTAGATAATCCAATATCATGCCAAGGTCTGTAATCATCAAATGTAAATGTAGGATCTCCCAGTTCATAGAAAGTTAATTTCGCAGTTGTATTCGAGCAAACATTAACAAACTGAACAGTTGCATTTGTTGGTTCATTAGTTACCCAGTGTATGAATACGAAATCAGAGAAGTCTTCTGATTTACTGCTGACAACAGACGGAGCAGTCTTATCTGTCGAGGTATAGTCAGTCCCACTGCACCATGGAGCCATTGAGCAATCTGAATCTGCACAATTTTTCAAGCCATCCAAATCCTCGTCTCCTGACGACGGGAAGCAATCCTCAAACGGCATAAACTTTCCACCACCTACTATAGAGAAAGCAGTTCCGCATGCCATTGGATTCTGGGAACAATCCTTTGGCTTGCAATCAATAGAGCCAGGAGTATAATTTATTCCGCTATTGTCATTACCAAGCAAAGTATCGTTTGCGTTGCTTGGAGAACCGGAGTAATTGGTCTGATTATCTGATGAAGCAATCATAAATCGCATGTTACCTTTTGGATTTCCGATATCAGCCTTATCAACAGCAATAATTGCATTATCAACTTCGCATGAAAGAGGCTTAGCACCGCCACCAAATCCCTGCATTGCAGGAGGACCGGATAGCTTTGCAGGGAATAAACTAAAATTACCATTATCAGCTAAACATCTATAACCTTTCCTTATCTCAGATGAGCCACCGCTGCCATTACTCTTAATTTCATATTCAAACCTGTATTCAAATCCACCATAAGAATTACTGCCAAGAGTAGCATTACATCCAGAAGAAACATTTGCATCATTATCAACATAATAATAATACCTTCCGCTCTGGTTTCCACCGCATAAGATTGACATTGCTGGAGGAGGAAATCCTGCAGACTTATTTACCATTGCAGTAACACCTATACCTAAACCAATGGCATTACCCATATCTTTAACACTGAAATCACGAATGTCTATCGAAGATGGAAGAGACTCGACAACGCCATCTCCAAAGAGCATTACTGGTGGGCTTGGGTCCATATCCTGAAACATACTTTTCTTCATTGCTTCCATAGGATTAAGAGTTCCAAAGCCTCCTGTCAAGACATTAATATCCCCACCGCAAAAAGTTTCTTTGGAACAATCAGAATCTTGGCAATCAGTCCCCTCATTACCATCATTGTCAACCCCATCAAAGCAGATAAATTCTGTTCCGCCCACATTGTTATAACACATATTAAACTGAGCATCCCATGTCCCACTTGCCCCAGTGCAATCGCCAGGAGTAAAGCACCTGTTCAAATTTGTCGCACTGCAAGTAAAAGCAGTAGCACTAAAGGTAGAAACTTCACACCATGATTTGCCAAAGAAATCATCATTCACCCATTTACAGCCAGAACCACTGCCAAGAGGATTTGGATAAGAAGAGTTAGTGCATATATATTGTGAATAACAATTATGACAATCAGAATCACAACTTCCTCCTCCAAAAATAATATTGGAAGCGTCCTCGACGCACATCTTGGTTACACTATTATCTACGAAAGTCTTTGCATCCAGAGGCATAAAAGGAGGCGCGGTTACAGCAGTACACTTGCCCTTACCGCCTGATTGACATGCTGAAAGATTTGCACATGCACCACAGAAAGAATCGCATCCTTGAGATGCGAAATCTGGATCACATGCCATTTCAAACTGATTCCATTTACAATTCCCAGCTCCAGAAACATTTTGTGAATTAGTAGTGCATGCACTCTGATTAGTCCCATC
>CAZXRI010000122.1:3831-4332 GCA_964642765.1 uncultured Methanosarcinales archaeon
ATAAGTAAAGCAAGGATGCGTATCCTGAAACATGAAATCCTGAGTACCACCAAGTTTAAAAGAATCCATGAATCCACCACCATTAAGATCAAATCCACCAAGCATATCAACTGGACCCATATAACCGCCACCGATAGAATTTGTCTGGAATCGCAAACCTGTAAGATTAGCTATTACACTTCGATTAATTGCTATTTTCAATATGCTCGGATTTGGACCGCATGAATAATTAAAGTAAACATTGTATAATGCAGATGAATTCAACGTCTGAAAGCAAGCATTTGGCTGAGAACCGCATCCTGGCAATGAAACATTATACATTTCAAATCTGGTGCTATTATCACCATAAACATAGAAGCGATAACTTGAACCAGGGAAACACTGATCTCCAGAGAAGGACATATTTGGCTGACGGCATCCTGTATTCTGATTATTATCTGGATCAAAATCAATAGTAACTCCCCAATTGTTCATTGCTCCCATTGTATCATTCTTAATTTT
>CAZXRI010000123.1:0-4325 GCA_964642765.1 uncultured Methanosarcinales archaeon
AATTTTGGCAAGACATCTGCTGAGGTTATTACAGGCTTTTCCTTATCTATGAGTATCTCAACTGTTTTGAGAAATTTGTCGCTTGAAGGATTCTTGTATAATGATGTGTTGCACCTTACATTGATTTTTGTGATTGGATCAATGAGAGTTAAGTTCTTGATTGTATATATTTTCTGAGATGATACGTTGAACAATGCCATTACTTCATAGACCTTTGTCGATGATTTAACGTTCTGTGTTGAATATCTGCACCCTGTTTTTGGCTCTGTTTCAAGGTTTGTTTCTAGGATTATGTCTTCTGCTGAAAAGTTTGTAACACCATTAGGGGGATTTATTATTGTGATATCAAGAGGAGTGTAAGAGATGGTAAAATTCTGGGAAACCTGCTTTGTGTTTCCTGCTGAATCCATAGCCATGACTGTAAAGTTATATTTGTTTTCATCGAGAAGCTCATTAGTTTGGTATCTAAAGTAGAACTGTTTGTTGCCACTTACATCTAATTCCCCTGAACCTGCAAAAGATATGTCCCTGTTTAATCCTGTGCTGTCTGTAAGATTAAAGCTAAGGATTGTTACTGTTTCGTTGAATTTTACTGTAATTATTGGCGATGGATTTGATACTGCGAAGCATATTGCTGCCAAGATAAGAAGTAATACGATTCCGAGATATATTTGTCTATGCCTCATTTTTTCTACCTTATTGCTTACTCTATTGTTATTTCTCCACCTAATACTTCCTTGTCAAGTATTACTGTGAATGTTTCCTGTGCTGTGTTGAAAAGGCTGTCTGAAACTTTGGCAGTTGCATTTATTTTTATTGTGTCTGCTCCCTTGACTAATGTTAGAGGAGGCTCTGTGATGATTGGCACATTGTGCTTATCTGCCGGGATTGTCATTTTCCTTATTGTGCCGTTATATGTGATTGTTACGTCTGTGATTTCGTTCTCCTCATCTGTGACTACACCTGTTATTCTTAATATCTCGTCGTTTGTTTTGTAAAGTGATGTCTGAAGACCTTCTGGAGAAGTGATTGTAATTCTTGGGACTCTTGAGTTTACTGTGAACATATTGTCTGAGAATGTTCCTATGTTTCCAATGTTGTCTGTTACAGTAAGTTCAAGTGCATATGTGCCATTGGATAAGTTCTTGTTGTCTTCCCGTGTTATCCTGAAGTTATTATCATGTATTTTTTCTGACTTGATTATGAT
This sequence comes from uncultured Methanosarcinales archaeon, assembly GCA_964642765.1. GTDB lineage: Archaea > Nanobdellota > Nanobdellia > Woesearchaeales > CAZXRI01 > CAZXRI01. The sequence continues at coordinate 1,208 of CAZXRI010000123.1, forward strand.
GTCTTCTATGATTTCCTGCTCATTCAGCAGATAATGCCTTGTCAACTTTTTGTTTGTTAATTCTGTTGTTATTCCTCTCGGCACATTGAACGTTGCAGTTATCTGGCTTGCTTGCCTGACAGTTCCTTGCGGCAGAACTGTTGGCTCTGGAGCATCACTGATGTAAGAGATTGTTATTTTATCTGAATCAATTGAGTTTCCTGCTACGTCCTTTGCCTTTGCATAAAGCTTGTTTTCTCCTTTGCTGAGAGGGATGTTCTGGACAGTGAATCTATATCTCCCATTTGTTAGAGTTGATGATGATACAGCATTTCCTTTTGCATCTGAGCTTCCATCTGCATAGATTTCTATATCTGTGGATGAATCTGCTGTTGTTCCTTCGACTGTAATTCTTGCCTGATTAGTATAGGCATTATTCTCTGGTGATGTGATTGTTGGTTTGGATGGGTTGGTTATATCAACGATAAATGCAAGATTTAATGCTCCGTCTTTTCTTTTGATTCTTGATGCTGATGTGTCTCTGCATTTTATCTCAAATCTGTATGCCTCTGATTTTTCTTCTAGAGGGGTTTTGTATTTTGCCAGAGATTCAGGATATTGGTGTGTTTTGCTGTCTGCTGTTGGAATCATTGGTGCTGATGGTGTAAGTGCATCCTGTATGAATCCAAAGAACCCGCCGAATTTCTCATCTATTGTGCATAATGCTGGAATGTCTGTCGAGACTTTGATTATTGGCTTTCTGTCATTGGTTATTTCTTCAGGAGAGACTCTTGTGATTACTATTGCATAATCTGGGTTATAGCCTATCTTGATTGTGTACATTACTGCTTTGTTTCCTGCCTTGTCTTCGCAGAGGATGTTGTATTGTGTTGATGGTTGATTTGGCTCGAGTGATGATATGTCTATGAGGTCTGATTCTGGGCTTGTTCTGTATGCTAATGACGAATCAGGGTTATTATAATTAGGGAATATGAGCATTGAACTTTCGTCGGTAGTTGTGCCATATTTGCATCTGACTTCTTCTGGTGATGTTACTTTAAGGAATGGAACTGCTACATTACCGGCTTTTACTATTATGAATTCTTTTGGTGCTGTTTCAACTGCGTCGTTTACTGTTACCAAAGAGATTGCCGGGGCATCTTCATCTATTCTTATTGTGAATTGCTGTGTGAATTTGTTTTCGAATGTGTCTGAGCATTCTGCGCTTATTGGCAGCAGGTCAGAGACAATGTATGGAATTGTATGCGTGAATGCTTTTTGGTATTGTGTTTGGCTCAGGTCTATTATCTGAGGAGATTGGAGAGTGTATGTAAGCGTGCATTTTGCATTTTCATCTGTTGTTATTGTTAGAGGGATGTTTCTTCTCAGCTTTGTGAATCCGCCTGCTGGAGTTGCGAGTGTTATTACTGGCGCTTTTTTGTCTATGAATATTTTTATCTGCTGTCTATGGATGAGGTTTGTGTTGTCTTTGTCTCTTAGGATGATTGTTATTGTTGTTTCTTCATTTTCTTTTGTGATGTCTATTTGCGGCAATGTAAATTCCCTGTTTGCGTTGGCATCAACTTTTGCTGCTTCGTTTCCATCAATAAATACTTCTATTCTGTCGTCTTCATTCTGAGAAAGCTGTCCTGAGATTGTGAATTTGCCTGTTGATTTTGTTTTCCAGACGCCATTCTCGTTTAATAGAATGTTGTTTGCTGAGTCTTTGACTTGTATTGCTGCATCTGCCGGAGGCAGTGTATCTATTTTTGTCTGGGCAAGGATTGTTATGTTATTTCCTGCCCTGTCAAATGCAGTGATGTTTATCAGCTTGATTCCGTCTCCTGTTGATGGAAGAATATTGCTTGAATAGTCTTTTAGTGTTTCTGATTTTGGAAGAGGCTGTGTAATTTTTGTTTGGATGTTTCCAGTAAACTCTATGCGCGACATGTATTTGTCAGAGTATTTGTATGAGAGAGATATTCCTGTTAATGGGACTTCTGATATTTTTATTGAGAGAGGAGTTACCTGAAGCTGTGGCTGTTTTACGTCGGTAATAAATGTGAATTGGTATGTTCCAATCAATGATGAGAATCCTGTTTTGTATGCTTCAAGTGTAAGGATTGATTCACTTTCGTCTGGAAGAATGTTTGTGTTAGGTGTGCAAGTCCATTTGTTTTTTATGTTTGGAATTGGGTTGCATGTGATTTGCTGAGATGAGATTGTTGCTTTTGATAGGATTATGTCGTCAAGTGATTGGTATTCGATTGTTATGATGGAATTTTTCTGTCTTGAGTATTGGATTCCTTCAAATGTTTTTGCTGAGTCTATTGTTATTATTGGCTCAGGAGGATAGTTTTGGTTTACTGTAAATCTCCAGCTTGCTGTTGCTGTGTTTCCTGACCTGTCAGATGCAGTTATCTCGACAGCATGCTCTTTCTCCTCTAAGTCAGATGTGAATGTGTATGAGAATGTGTTTCCTTGCTGCTGGATTCCCTGAAGAGAATTGCCGTTGAATTTGAATGTTACTGATGATGGATCTAAATCGCTGTCATAAATTTCTGCTGAGAGAATTGTGTTTTTTCCATTGTTGTATGTTGATGGCTTGAGGTTTGCTATTCTTGGAGGCTGACCGTCCACAAGTATTGTTTTCTTGCCAGCGTTTGTGTTTCCTGCCAAGTCTGTTATACTGAGGATGATGTCTTTTGTTCCTTCATATCCATCTGCTGGAATGTTATGCTCGCACTTGTATTGATTTGTTCCTGAGAGTTGAGTGCATATATTTGAAGGCAGATTTATTTCTCCTGCTGTTATGCCATAAGATGCAATGTTTTCGTTAGGCTCAAAATTTAGTGTTAGCTTTTCTCCTGCCTTGTATGTTGATTTGTCTGTTGTGAGCGTTTTGAATTCTGGCTTTGTTGTGTCAATGAGTATGTTTCTCTTCGGGAAATCAACTGAGTTTCCTGCAAGGTCTGTAAGTGTTAATTTGATTTCTGAATTTGACATGAGCTTTGAATCATCTGACATGCCGTCGAATATTAGTGAGGTTTCTGCTCCTGAATCTGCTGTGCCTTTGATTGTTTTCTTTAGTGTTCCGTCTATTATATCAACCTGATAGTTTATTTTTCCTGAGGTGTCT
>CAZXRI010000124.1:0-2131 GCA_964642765.1 uncultured Methanosarcinales archaeon
TTGTATTTAACGCAATCTCTTATTTAATTTTGCTCAACAATTTTCCACTTGTGCTTTTTTGCATACATCTTCAGCTTTCTCTCAGGATTTGCCGCTATCGGATTTCCAACTGTATTAAGAAGCGGAATATCTGAGTAATGGTCAGAATATCCGTAAGATTCTTTTATGTCTATGTTATTTTTCAGGCAATATTCCTCGACAGCCTTTGGCCTAGCCCTGCCCACAGGAAGGCTTGCTATGTTTCCTGTATATATGTCGTCCCTGATTTCAACCTCTGTTGCGATAATATCGTCTATCGGAAGATACTGTTTTGCAGGCAGGATAATTTCTCTAAGGCATGATGTAACAACAACAATCCTGTGTCCCTGCTTAATGTGATTGCTTATAATAGCCAGCATATGAGAGAAGAGGTTCTGCTTTAATTTTTGGGACATAAAGTCCCTCGACATTTTGTCGAGTTTGCTTGCACGCCATTTCTTAAGACGCTTGTAAATCTTTATATTAATAATATACCTGTCCCGGATTTTAAGTTTGTCAAGGGCATAATAATAAAGAAATCTGCTTAATCTGGCAACGTCCTTTAGGCCGAGAGACTTTTTCTTGATTCCATACTTGAGAACATCAACAGCAATTACACCGTCGTAGATTGTGCCGTCAAAATCAAAGAATGCTGCAATTTTTTTATCTGTCATTATCTCTTATCCTCAGGCCTGTTTCTTCCCAGCTTGTCATGTGCAAATGCAAAGTCTCCTGCTGACTGTGAGCCTGAAAGAGAAATTTCTCCTGCAAGAACAGATGCTATTATTATTTCTGCAAGTTTATTAACCTTTCCTGAGCCAGCACATCCTATTATTTCAAGGCATTCTCTCTGCGTTCCCAGCCCTGTTCCTCCTCCGACAGTTCCTATTTCAAGAGAAGGAATATTGACAGATACATACAAATCTCCGTCTTTGGTTCTCTCGATAACAGTTATCCCGACGCTGGAATCATGGACATGAGCAGGATCTTGACCGCATGCGATAAAGACTGCTGTTAATATGTTTGCTATGTGTGCATTTACTCCAATCATTCCTGAATACATTGCTCCAAGATAGCTGTTATGTGCAACCATAACAACCTTGTCAACTGTTGTGTGGAGAAATTTCTCGACGATATTTTTTGGTATTGTAACTTCTGCAGTAACATTCTTTCCTCTTCCTGTAAAGAAGTTCATGTAGGAAACCTTTTTCTCGCCCTCGACATTGCATTGAAACAGCGAATCTTCAATTCCTGAATAGTTCTGGAGAATAAATTCATAGACTTTCTGCGTGCACATTGTTATCATGTTTGCGCCCATTGCATCTCCAGTTGTATAGCATAACTTCAGTATAACCCTTTTTCCGAGGAGGAATTTCTCAATCTTAACCAGCCTGCCAAATCTTGATGCTGTATGAGCTATGCGTTTTAATTTATCGTCGGAATTATCAACCCATTTCATAAATTTAACTGCATCAGGAATGTTCCTGAAAATAAACATTGGGGCTTTTGTCATCTGCTCAGAAATGATATGGACGCTTGCGCCTCCTGATTTTGTAATTACATTCATCCCTCTTGTTACAGACGCAACCAGCGCTCCTTCTGTTGTTGCAAGAGGAACAAAAAAGATTCCTTTTGCATATTCTCCATTTACCTTTAGAGGTCCTGCAATTCCCGTCGGGATTTGGCTCATACCAATATAATGCTCAATGTTTCCTTTAAGTCTCTCAGTCTGAAATTGCTTGCCAACTACATATGTTAATTCATTTCCTGAAATCTTCCTGAGCCATTCAACCCTTTCTTTTCTTGAATCCTCGTCGAATTCTGTCCTTCTTGGGATGCTCTCTGAATTAAGATTATTTTCATTGAAATCAAAATCAGCACTGCTTATCTTGCTTACCTGCATTAGATTTTCAGGAGAGAATTTCTTAACAAGTGATATGATGTCTTTTACTGTTGAGATGCTTGTGTTTATGTCCAGCGGAATTTTTATCGAGAGTTTCTCCTCGAGAACAGAGATTATTTCTGCAACAGCAATTGAATCTAACTGCAAGTCTGTTTCAAGATGCGAATCAATCCCAAAATCCTTTTTTCTTGAATACTTTTTCAGGACAGC
>CAZXRI010000124.1:2141-4180 GCA_964642765.1 uncultured Methanosarcinales archaeon
AATGGTTTTTTCATTCTTTGCTGTTTGTTTTTTGCTGAACATTTTTTCCATGACCTCATATTTCTTTACTTTCAGCGTCGAGGTTTTCGGCAAGTCCTCCTGCCTGACAATGTCAAAGCTGAATATCCTTGAATAACTCGGAAAATCCCTTGAGAGCCTTTCTATCTCTGACTTGATTGCAGAATTAACCTCTGAAATATAAGATTCTGCGGATTCAGAAATTCCCTGCTTTTTTATCTCGTCGGGATTTGGCACAATCAGGGCATGAACAACCTCGTTTTCACCATCAGATTTCTTCACACCAAGAACACATATTTCCTGAATAAGAGGAGACTTTGAATAATGATGCTCAACATCATCGGGATAGATATTTTTTCCTGACTGCAGGACAATCATGTTGTCTTTTCTTCCCTTGATATAGACGTATCCATCCCTGTCAATATATCCCAAATCTTTTGTATGAAACCATCCATCCTGAATAGCTTTTTCTGTAAGCTCAGGATTCTTGTAATATCCTTTCATTACAATTTGCCCTTTGATAATAATCTCTCCTATTCCATCCTGATTGCGTTCTGAATTGCCATTGGAATCTCCGTCGATAATTTTCACATCAACACCATCAAGGGGCTTTCCTGCTGAGCCGAATTTTTTTCCCGGAGAGCTTACTGTAACAACAGGGGAAGTTTCGGTTAATCCATATCCCTCAAAAATCTGAAAGCCGAAAAGATACATTCCTTTAAGCACATCTTTTTTTATTGCGGCTCCGCCGCTTATCATGAATCTTAAATCCCTGCCAATGTTTTCATGAACCTGCTTAAAGAAAACTTTTCCAAGATTTTTTTCCATTATATATGTTGTTGCATTGTTCGCAGAAATAAGCGACTTGACAATCAGCCTTTTGTGCAAGGGCAATTCTGAAATCTTCTCGAGAATTCCTTTGTAGAATGACTCAAAAAGCTGGGGAACAGCGCAGATAATTGTTGTTTTTGTTTCCCTGATTGTATCGAGAATCTCGTTTTTTTTCAGTGTCCTTGTAAATGCAATGCATGCTCCTCCTGAGATTGCAGACAGGAAAACTGCTGTAAATGCAAATATATGGTTTAGCGGCAGAATCAATAAGAGAGAATCATCAGGATAGATTGTAAACCTTTTCCTGCATGCGAATATATCATAGAGAAGATTTTCATGCGTGAGCATTACGCCTTTCGGCATTCCGCTTGTTCCTGATGTATAAACTATAGATGCAATATTGTTTAATGAGATTTTTTCTTGTGTTATTTGTTTCTTTGTAGATTTACGAGATAATATCTCTGAAAAAATCACATCGTCGAAAAAGATTACTATTTTTATTTTTTTTAAGGAAGGAAGAATGCTTGAAACCCTTTCAGCGAATTTCCCGCTTGTAAAAATCCCTTTTGAATCTGAATGGCTGAGAAATAATCTGAGGCTCTCATCAGGAATGTTTGCATCAAGAGGAACTGCTATACAGCCAGCTCTTGTAATCCCTAAATAAGATAAAATCCATTCAGGCCTGTTCTCAGAGAAAATGGCAATTTTATCTCCCTGAGAATATATCTTTGATATGAATTTGGCTATTGACTTTACTTCGGCAAGAGATTCTGCATAAGTATATTTTTCATAATGGTTTCCGTCGGGAGATTTAATCTGCATGAAAAGATTAATCGGAAATTTATTTGCTGTTGACTCAAATAATTCAGGAATGGTTTTGTAAGGAACGCTTATGCTCATTTTGTGCTTGAAAAAGGAGATGCATTTAATAAATTATTGCTGTCGTGAAGTATTTGCAAGCTGTCGTGTACAGCTTTGTTCTCAATTAAACTGGAAACTCTTATGTCTGATAGGTCAAATGCAATTCTGCCATTTACAAGGGTTTGTATATGTGCTGTAAATCCTTGTGTTAAACTTCCAAATTGATTTGCATCAATTTCATGAAGGAATGCATAGTTAATAATTCCTCTACCAGTAAGGCCTTTAGGTATTGAGCAATAATCTTTTTTCTTTACCCATTCTGCAGGAAG
>CAZXRI010000125.1:0-4176 GCA_964642765.1 uncultured Methanosarcinales archaeon
TCTATATAAACATTTTGGAATTTCTTTAGTATCTCATTGATAGTCAAATAGTAATATATTGATACTCCTTAAGGATTCATGAAAAAAGACTTCAGTCTTATCAGTTTTTTATTGCGAGGTAAGAGGAGAAAAGCTGTTTTGCTATCATTAAATGTTCCTAAACCACCTAAAGAGATAGCCAAGGAACTTAAGATAAGTACCTCAAATGTAAGCAATGCACTGATTGAACTAAAAAAGATTGATTTGGTTGAATGCATAACCGAAGATGCACATTTTTATAGGTTCTATCAACTTACTCAGAAAGGAAAAGATATATTAAAGCAAATTAAGGATTAGTGATTATATTCTGGTATTGGTTTTAATCTGGCATATATCTCATTAAATATTCAATCTCGGAATATCCCCTCATCCTCTCCAGCTTCTTCATCGCACATTTAAAGTTAATCCAACAATTGCAAAAATTCCTCTCTATTAAGTCCTGCCTGCTTAATTATTGCAAGCAAAGTCCCTTTAGCAATTTCTCCATGATTTGGAACAGTAAGCCTTCTATAAGGAGGATTTTTATGACGGAGAATTATGTGACTTCCTGTTTGATGGTCTATTTCATAGCCAATTTTTGACAATGCTTTTATTACATCCTTTCCAGAAACAACTGGAAGCTTGCTCATTTAAACCTCAATAAAATCTTCATAAATCTGAGGAGGAATAGATTCATTATGCTTTTTCAAGCTCTCTAAATATCCCTTTACTGCATCCTTAATATTCTTTATTGCTTCCTCTCTTGTTTTCCCTTGTGATATACATCCTGGAAGAGACGGACATTCTGCAATAAACATTCCATTTTCATCATTTTCAATTGTAATTCTATATTTCATTTTAGTCTATAATAATATCCACGAAGTATATAAGATTATCCGTCAGTAGAAAACTCCCTCATCCTCTCCAGCTTCTTCATCGCACTTCCAGAATCAATCGCCTTTTCAGCGAGAGAGATTCCTTCTTTTATGCTCTTAGCTTTATCACCTGCATAAATCGCAGCAGCAGCATTCAGCACAGCAATGTTTCTCTTTGCTCCTTTTTCTTTTCCTGATAAAATATTCAGAATAATTTCTGCATTTTCTTTTGGAGAGTTTCCTTTTATCTCATCTATTGACGATAATTTCATTCCGAAATCAGTCGGCTTGATTTTGTATGTGATTACATTTCCTGACTTGTATTCTGAAACAGTTGTTTCTCCGTCGAGAGTTATCTCATCCAACCCATTTCCATGAACAACAATTGCATGCTTTAATCCGAGCTTTCCCAAAACCTCTGCAATCGGCTTTGTTAATTTCTCGTCGAAAACACCAACAAGCTGGCAGGATGCATTTGCAGGATTTGTTAAAGGCCCAAGAACATTGAAGACAGTCCTTACTCCCAATTCCCGTCTGACATTAATCGCATACTTCATTGCCTCATGAAATTTCGGAGCAAAAAGAAAGCCAATCCCAATATCATCAATGCACTTCTCTACTTGTTTTGGTGTTAAGTCAATCTTTATGCCAAGCTCGACAAGGACATCTGCCGAACCGCATTTGCTCGATACAGATTTATTTCCATGCTTTGCAACTGCAATTCCAGAGCCAGCGACGATAAAAGCAGCTGCTGTTGATATGTTGAATGTTCCTTTCTTGTCTCCTCCTGTCCCGCATGTATCAACAAGTGTTTTTGATTTTGGATTTATTGTATGTGCTTTTTCACGCATGACTTTTGCCAATGCAGTTATCTCGTCTATTGTTTCTCCTTTCATCCTTAATGCAACGAGAAAACCAGCTATCTGTGAATCAGTTGCCTTTCCGGTCATGATTTCTTCCATAACTGCTTCTGCTTCATCTATGACGAGGTTTTTTCCTTCGATTAATTTTTGGATTGCGGATTGTATCATTTTACACTAACAAATATTCTGGGATTTATTTAATTTGTTGTTTGGTTTTACACAGTCTTTCCCAAAACAACTCCAGAAAGATTTCCTTCATACCCAGATGCCCTCAGAACCTTTCCTATCGCAGCTATCTGCGAGCCTGATGTTGTTACATCGTCGAAAATAACAGCATGCCTGAAATCCCTATATTGAATTCCATCTGTTGTGCCTATTGTCCTTATATGCTCATCTGTGCTTCTTCCAGATTTTCTCACTGGATCTGCCCTGACCAAAAATCTCTTGTCAAATGAATACATATCTTCAAAATAGCGCGAAATAGCATTTGTAAAAATATAATTTACATCAGAAGCATAACACTCTTCTGGATTAGAATTTGGAGCAGGTATAATTAAGTGCATCTCATTTGTATTAGCTCCTTCAAATATCGGGAGTAACCTTTCAAACATCCTTCGAAAAACATCACTGAATGACTTCCCAGTCCTAACCAGCCCGCCTGCAAAATAATCATCTGTAAACTCTGGCTGGTCTCTTCTGTGTTGAGTAAGTTCCTCATAAGTATATTCTTTAGCCCTTTTGAGTGTGATAATCTCACTGGAAAATGTGTTAACTGGCTCATTAGGGTTTCTTCTGTTAAATGGAATGTAATTTCCTGCTGAGAATATTTCAATTTCAGGATCACTAACTAAAGCCAATTCATCTGGATTAAATCTTCGGTATGGTGTTTTCAACGGAGTATATTCGCAGCCACATTCTTCAATCAATTCAAGTGCTTCTGCAAACTCATCAATAGTCCTTGCTAAAAATGTAGGCTGGGATTTCCTTAATGCCTGCTCTTTTGTTCCATCCCAGTCAATTCCGATTGATGTAATCTCGAGAGCATGAGCAAGATAAATATCAACAGGCGAATCTCCGACTATAACTGCCTCTCTTGGATTTACTTTTCTTTCAACAAGAACTCTCAAAAGATTATCCGCCTGAGGCTTTCCCATGCTTCCGTATATTGTCACACCATCAAATTCGTGCTTTCCCAAAAGTGCTACACCATAATCCACTGGAGAATTTGTGACAACTGTTAGGTTTTCTTCCCTAATATATTTTTCAAGTATGCCCATCAGCCCTTGATTCGGAATTGCAGTATCAAAACATCCTATGTTATCAGTGATATACCTTCTTCCTTCTGCTGTCTTAAAGAATGGCCTTGTATCATTTTGTGTAAGAACCAATGTACCATCTAAATCAACAAGCAAATGAACCATTTTCAGTTAAGGACTTTATACCTGCCTTTAAATTTTTTTGTCCATTCATAACCTTGATTTAAATTTCCCCTGAGAACATAAAGCTGTTTGCCCTGCTCAAGGCAATGCCTTATTGCATGTCGTGTTCCGCTTTTATCACCTGCCTTAATTACAACAACCCCATCTGAAGATAAAGCAACAACTGTCTTGTTTCTATATACAAAAGGAGTTCCTCTTTGTTGCATTCCTTGTCCTATAGGTGTATGCTCAAACCCTATTGGATATTGGGAAATAAGAAGATGCATAGAAGCAATGTCATTTTGCAAATCCTTATTCTTTTTTGGATATGATTTGTCAAGCGGTGTTCCTATTACTGCAATTGTTCTTCCTTCATGCTCAATCGCATATTGATGGGCTAATGTATCAGAGCCAAGAGCAAGCCCGCTTACTATAACATAAGGTTTTGCAACTAATCTTTCTAATACTGAATCTGCATCTAATCTGTCCTGCTGTGTTAAGTCATACCTTGTCCCAACAACAGCTATTGATGGATGTTGAAATAAGGAAGTATCTCCTCTGACATAAATTACTGGAGTTGCTCCTTCTGTTTTTCTTAACGATTCAGGAAAATCAGAATCATTTACAGTTAGAGTTCTGAATGGAAACTTTATTTTTTCATGGCTGCGGATTATTTTTTCTACTCCATCTGTTTTTCTTAATTCATCATCTCCTGCGAGGAGTCCCTTTTTTTCTAATACTATCGCATGAAACGAGCCATTTCTAAGAAGCAATTCTCTTAATTCATTATTGGCTTTATTTGTTCCTATTTCAATATGCCCTTGAGCAAGAAGCACAGCATGATAATAGCTTTCCCTGAGATTAGGTTTATCGTCAAACATTATGCTTAGGAGTATTGTTTGTTTTATTAAGTTGGCGTTTAATAACGGATTGTCAAGAACAAAATCATTTCCCCTTCCCCACAATCCTCAGCAAATTCTCGATAATCTTACCGCCGACAGG
>CAZXRI010000126.1:0-4164 GCA_964642765.1 uncultured Methanosarcinales archaeon
CATCCCATCCAATTTTTAGAAGCATATGCTCTGTTATGCTCGCAATCGCAAGAAAGAAAACAGAGATTAATGGATGGCGAAGAAAGGTATAATTATCAAGTGAGAAGAGAATAATCAAAAGCATTATGCCAATGCCAACCTCAAATACCAAAAACAGTCAGGAGATTTCTGGATTTTGAGTTTGTTACCCTCATAACACAATCAATATAATCCACGTGCAGGTTTCTTCTTAGTATGTCTCATCACAATGTATCAAGGGCAATGTCAACCCAGCATCCAGATAATGTAAATATACCTTTTTTTTCTGACGGGAATGAATTGGCTGGAGAAGCAGAGATAAAGGAAGTTTTCTATTCATACTCACATCTTAATTGCAGAGAGCAGTTATGGGATTGCGAAGGAAAGGAAGCTGACAATTACGTCGTAAAAAAACTGCTGAACAATTACGAGCCATTTTTCAGGAAGCATAATTTTGGTAAGGATGTTTTTCTGACTCTCAGGGTTCCTAATCCTTCAATTGAAAAAGACGAATCCAAGATTCTTCTTGAAGCACTGGACAGCATTCCGAGAAGCTTTGATACAGCGAGGATGTTTTATAATAATGGACAGGCTCCGATATTTGAGATAGCATTGCCTATGACAACAAACTCAGATGAGCTTGTGAGGATTTCAAGGTATTACAGCCAGTTTGTGGTTGGGAAACAGCACGAGAAAATCGGCAAAGGAAACATGACAGTTGCGCAATGGATAGGAGAGTTCCAGCCAGAACAAATTAAAATAATCCCATTAATAGAAACAAAAGAAGCAATCCTTGACGCTGATAAGATTGTAGATGGTTTCCTTTCCGAGGAGAAAGTCGAGGATTACCAGAGAGTCTGGCTTGCGAGAAGCGACCCTGCATTGAATTACGGAAATATCTCGACTGTATTGATGCTGAAGGTTGCCCTGCAAAAAATCCATGCGCTTCAAGAAAAACATTCTGTTGATATACTTCCTATTTTGGGATGCGGCTCTGCTCCTTTTAGGGGGAATTTCAAGCCGACAAATATCAAGAATTGCATTCAGGGCTATCCAAGCGTCTATACTTATACGCTTCAAAGTGCATTCAAATATGACTATAATATTAAGGATGTTTCAAAGGCAGTTGAATTCCTCAATGAATCCAAATCATCTGAGCCGATAAATGTTGATGAGAGCAAATGCAGGGAAATTATCGAGAAGGTTTCTGAAGAATATTCAAAACAGCTAAGCCTTGTTGTTGATTTTGTAAACCAGATGTCTCCTTATATTCCATCTCGGAGAAAGAGAAAACTGCACATAGGTTTATTCGGATATTCGAGAAGTGTTGGACATCTAAAACTTCCGAGAGCAATTACTTTTTGCGCAGCTCTTTATTCTTATGGACTTCCGCCAGAATTGCTAGGGATGAATGCGCTCGAGAATTCTGACATAGAGTATATCCGTGGAGTTTATCCAAACTTTGATGCTGACCTGAAAAATTCCCTTGCATACTTGAATAATGACAATCTCAGGATTTTTCCGAATGAAATCCAGAAGGCAGTTGAGAAGGTTTCAGGGTTTGTTGATTTTGAGGCTGATTCCAAGCACAAGAAGGTAACTTCAATTATCGTCGAGGATTTTGCAAAGAAAGATTACAAACTTCTATCTGAGAATATAATAAGGGCAGGCTTTATCAGGGGGTTTTTAGGATAGATTCTGGAAGGCATTAGTATATTTATATAATCCTACATATCTCCTTTTGATATGGAACTCGAGAACATGCTTAGTGATATGGACTGCATGGAATTCAGGGATGAGGTTGAGACTCGGTTAAAATCATTAGGAGCTTTTTCTGAACCCCTTACTTTTGGGGATTATATTGGGATTATTCGAGGGAATAAACTGGAAAGATGCCTATCTTATGGCTCGTATGGAAATGCAAGAGCATCAATAATAGATGTCCTTTCCCTGTTATATTTAGATTTTGAAGTGCTGAGGCTTTCAGATAAGGAGTATAGGGGAATTTGTTTCTCAAGAATCGCACAGACAGAAGCAGAATTGGGAAATGCAATATATAGATACTCTACTGAAAAATGTGAAAGCCGAGAAATGCAGAAATTGCTCCATATCTATACACGCGCTATCGAGGATAGCTATGAAGCCAAGCCACTTAATATTGCAAGGAAATTTTTTTATTGCTCAATAGGCAAGGCGTATTTGTTTAGGGGACTTTTAAGGGAGAGGAATGATGCTGACAAAATTGGGGATATTAATCAGGGGATAAGCATGATTGTGCACAGCATAGTATTAGGATGCAACCAGCCAAAAATGTATGAATTCATGTATAATGGATATATGGCTTTATATTTCATGGAGAGGGATAAGGGAAGAAAAAAAGAGCTGTTGCAAGTTTCAGTTGATTGCCTTGAATACTCTGAAAGGCTCATGACAAAACGCCCGCCTGCTATTCTTGTTAGAAAGATTATAGATGGTTATGCCAAGCTCTCACAGATAGAATTTTCATTGGCTAAAGCAGACCAACCTGACTCAAGTTTCCAAAAAAGCCGCGATTATATTGATAAAGGGATGTTCTGGGTTGATTTTGCTGAGAGGAATAACATAAATATCGGATAGTTCTTCTAATTTTGTTATCTGTTTTGTTACCAGCATAACACAACTTTTTTAATCTGGTTATTTGCTCTCGATAATAAGGTGGAATTTTAAAATGCTCGTGATGAAATTTGGTGGAACATCTGTTGGCTCAGCAGATATGATGAAGCGGGTTGCAGATATTGTTAAATCCCGCCTTGACAAGAAGCCTGTTGTTGTTGTGAGTGCAATGTCAGGGATTACTAATATGCTTGTAAAGATAACAGAATCTCTTGGAGATGAATCTGCTGTAAATTCTTTGTTGGCTGAGATAGAATCAAAGCATAATATTGCTATCTCAAACCTTGGAATACAAAAGGATGTAATCTCGACGGTATTTCAGGAGTTAGGGGATACTGTTGGAAAATATAATTCAAGCTCACCTGAGGTTTCTGACCATATTCTTTCTTTTGGTGAGAGGTTTTCAATCAGGATGGTTTCTGCGTATATGAATAATAATGGGCTGAAGGCAAGGTTTTTTGATGCTTGGGATATTGGGATGATTACTGACGATAATTTCGGCGAGGCAGAGCCGCTTGCTTCATCTTATAAGAAAATAAAATCAGCTTTGCAGAATGTGAAGGAGATTCCTGTTATAACTGGATATATTGGAAAGACATCCTCGGGAAAAGTTACGACTCTCGGCAGGGGAGGCTCTGATTATACAGGAGCAATTATCGGAGCGGCTGTTGATTCGGAAGAAATCCAGATATGGACTGATGTGAATGGAATTATGTCCTGTGATCCAAGGATTGTAAAGACAGCCAGAACAGTTTCCATGATGTCTTTCGACGAGGCAGCTGAGCTTGCTTTTTTTGGTGCCAAGGTTTTGCACCCGAAAACTATTCTTCCTGCTGTGAAGAGGAATATTCCTGTAAGAGTCCTTAATACTTTTGAGCCTGATAACCCAGGAACAGTTATCCTGAGTAAGTCCGACGGAAGAACAGCAGTTAAGGGGATTGCATGCAAAAAGAACATTATTGTAATCAATGTAGATTCATCGAGGATGCTTGATGCGTTTGGATTCTTAGCAAAGGTTTTTGAGATTTTCAAGGAGAACAGGAAGAGCGTTGATATGGTTACAACATCAGAGGTTAGCATTTCTATGACTGTTGATAATGATAGATATCTGGATAAGATTATCGACGAGCTAAAACTTATTGCTGATGTGAGATTTGATAAGAGCAAGGCAATTGTGTGTGTTGTTGGAGACGGGATGAAGCACACACCAGGGATAGCTGCAAGAACATTCAGGGTTTTGGGAGAGAATAAAATAAATATCGAGATGATTTCTCAGGGAGCATCAGAAATTAATATCAGCTTTGTTGTGAAGAATGATGATGCTGAGAATGCAATGAGGCTGTTGCATAGGGAGTTTTTCGAATAGCAGCGATAAGTCGCTGCATCCCTTGGTGCGGCGTAAAGCCGCACGTGCTCGTCAGCATGCAGAAAGGATGACGAGCAGAAACACTTATCAAATCGTCTAATTAATTACTGGTGTTGAACTCTGAGGAG
>CAZXRI010000127.1:0-4154 GCA_964642765.1 uncultured Methanosarcinales archaeon
CTTTTCAGCAGCGAGGGAACTCCGATAGAAAAGCTGATTCATGCTGGACAAATAACTGTTCTGGATGTAAGCTGCTATGCAATGATACCAGGAGCAGAAGGTTTGAAGTCTCTTGTAATTGGGCTTATTTCAAAGAAATTATTTCTAAGCAGGATGGAATCGAGAAAACAGGAAGAGTTTAATTCCCTGAAGCAGGATATGCACTATATTCTTGAGCCGGAATCAATCGGAAAACCTGTTAATCCGCTTGTGTGGCTTATTGTTGATGAGGCTCATGAGTTTCTCCCTCGGGAAGGAAAAACATCTGCAACAGATGCACTGCTCACAATATTGAGAGAAGGAAGACAACCTGGGATTTCTTTAATACTTGCAACTCAGCAGCCTGGGAAAATTCATACTGATGTCATGACACAGTCAGATATTGTTATCTCTCACAGGCTTACAGCAAGAATTGATGTTGATGCACTGGCAACTTTAATGCAGAGTTATATGAGAGAAGGATTAGACAAGCAGCTGAATGTTCTTCCAGAAACAAACGGGGCAGCTCTTGTTTTTGATGATACAAACGAAAGGCTTTTCCCGATACAGACAAGACCAAGAATTACATGGCATGGAGGAAGCTCGCCTTCTGCGATTCCTGAGAAAAAGAAGCTGTTTGAATTTTGACAAGAGGATATTATTATTTATGTTACTATTTTAGTTTACTATTATCTTAACAGGATTATTCTTCAGGCTTTTCTCAACGTAATTTTCTGATTCATTATCCCTGATAAAAAATTCTGAATCAAGATACGCCAGATTTGTTTTAGCTCCAATTGTTTCTCCTCTGGATTTACCGATAATATAGATTGAGCCATCTTTGTATTCCAAATCAGCAACTGACCTGTCAAGAACATAAAATCCTTCAAAATATCCTCCTGCAATTCCTGTAGATTTATGCTGAATAAGAAGCCTTGATTCGCCTTCTCTCAAAACAATAGGATTATCAGATATAACCTCATTGTTTCTGGTAATGCAGCTAGAGAGCAAAATAACTGATAGAAATATTATAAATTGGATTATTTTCATATCAAATTATACAGAATCATAATTGAGTATAAATATTTTTCATTCATCATTCCCAAACTCAATCTTCCCGAATACCATCTGGGCTTGTCCCTTGAATCCCGACTTATATCTTGAAGTTTTAGTAAAGTAATAAATGTGCTGCATGAAGTCCTCAAAGTTTTTTCTTATGCCGAATGTCCTGTTAAGCTCGTTCAGGATTTCCTTTTCGTTATCCTCAAACTTCTTGTTCAGGAGAATGTCCATCTCGATAAACTCGCCTTCTCTTATGACAATAATACCTGAATCTTTCATATCATTAATCTTCAGAACCCATTTCTCGACGTAAGGCTCTTTGTAGGCACGCTTCATCTTTATATCCAGCCTGCTCTTTTTGATTATTTGAGCTTCCATCAGCTCTTTCTCATCTATCTCTGGCTCTGATTTAAGCTTGTCTATTAATTCCTCAGCATGATTTTTTGTCCCTGCTTCATATTCATTAACGTGCAGGCATTTTGTATCTGTGTGATAAATCTTATAGACTTCCCAATTGTTTCTGCCTTTCTGCCTTGCCTCAATCCTTATAGAGATTTTTTCAGACTTTTTCTTCTCGTAGCAGATTAAATCCTCAGAATTTGCTATTTGTTTCCACATCATTGAAAACGGTAATGTATATTTGATATTTAAAATTTTGCCTCTGTCAATTCATATTATTTTTTAGTTTTTCTCATAACACCGAAGAAATACCATGCAATGACAATAGCAGCCAAAACACCAGCAACAATAATTAATCCGCTAAATTCTTTGTTTTCTTTGCCAGCTTTCTCGCTCATGTCGCAGTCAGACGAGCATTTCAGATAATCCTCGCCAGAATCACACACATTATTTCCACAGGTGCAATCTGATGGGCATGACTCAACACTCTCAGAACCTCCGCAGATTTTATTCTCGTTACAGGATGAAAACTGTTTCAAGTCAATTTCCAAAAGCATATTGTCTCCCTTAAATAGTCTCAGGCTTTTTGCATTTGCATAATAGGGAAGCAATAAATCAAAGCTTGTTTTTGTTAATTCTTTTCTCTCGGCAGTTTCCTTGCTCAATGGCATGCTGTAAAACGGCTCTAAATTTATATTAAATCCCGTCTCAAAAAGAGTCTCTTCCTTAAATGAGATTATTCTCGCAGTATATTCACCTTCTTTAGAACCTTGTACTGAAGATGCCTTTACCAGTAAAATATCCTTAAGAGAAAGCGCTCCATCATTATAATCTATTAGGACAGAATAAGACAATGATGACAATGAATCTCCAAATACAGCTGGGATGAATACAATCACCATAGCCAAAAATAATATCCATTTCATTTTAACCAGCATCCTCCACAAATCTTCTTCCTCTTCCTCCCTGTGAAGCAATTTGATTTGTATCATGCTCATTATTTTCTAACTCATAGTCAGCAAGACGATTTGCCAATGCCCTTTCATTAACAGCCCCGTAATCATAGCTAGCTTCAAACTGATTCTTCATCAATGAGCTTGTAGTAGGCCTGATGTTTTTCAAATCATAACTGCATCCTCCATCTCCCATATCACTTCCGTCTGGAAATAGCCCAATCTCAGGAACTGACATATATGGGTTCTTAAAATATTTTGTTCCCTCTACATCTGGAATTCCTGTATAAAAATCAACACCATCAACACCAACCAAATCTCCCCACTTTTCATTTGCAGATTCAAGATTTTCTGCGCAGTTTGGTGATAAGTATAAATCTTTTCTTGTGCCTTTTCCATACTCAACATATTCATCTGCCAAAGCTCCAAATGCATGGCCAAATTCATGGAGCAATAATCTGCCTGAAAATTCTGATGCATAATCACTTCCTCTAATTCCAGCAAATCCCAAAGAAACATAAGCCCGTCCGCCAGTATTTCCTGATGTAGGAAAAAATGCATAAGCCCTGTAAGTATTTCTCGATACAACAACAACTGTATCTCGCTCGCAAGTCTTTACAAATCTTTCAATATCCTCATTCACTGGCTCGCCATCCTCATAATATTGATAGTCTGGAGCAAGAACCATCCAGAAATTAAACTTATCCTTGTTTTCCTTAAACGGCGTTACGCTAAAGAAACCGTTATATTTTCCGTCGTAGTCAACAAGATAAGCCAAAAGCTGTCTGAAAACTTTATAATCATCAAAACCATCTCCGACAAAAACAACATCATGCTTTTCTTTAGGGTCTCCTTTAATAGAAAATTCCCTGCAATCAGATTCTGAAATGCACATATGGGTTGATGCGTCGCATGTTTTCTCCGAGCCACAATCTGATTTTTCACAGCATTCATATTTCTGGCATTGATGCTCCTGTGCATAGCCGCATTCACATTCAACTCTTGCACAACGAGAATTCTCACATCTTTGGTCAGATGAGCATTCAGAATCATCCTTACATACAGGAGCAAACTCTGCCATGACTGTTTTTGATTTATCCATTGTAATCTTGCATGTATCTTCAATGCCAGCATCTTCACAAGCTCCGCTCCATTTCAAAAACAGCCAGCCATTTTCAGGAACTGCTGTAATAATCACATCAGAATTAACATCATATTCTCCTGTGCATTCCTCTCCGCAATCCATTTTCCCGTCTTCAGTTAAGATTTTCCCAGAGCCTTTTTTCTCTCCTGTTAAATATGCAACCGCAGATTCATATGTCCTGAATTTTCTCTGCAAGTATTTTTGCTCTCCATTTTCTGGATTTGTTGTTCTATACACCAACCAGAAAAAACTTACTTCTCCCTTGTAGACCTCTATTGACCCAGAAGCTCCGCTATCTGCAAAATTATCCAAGACTATTTTTTTCTTTGGACCATAAGGATTTGTTGCCCATTTTTTCCAGTCATCTGACTCAATATCCGCAACGCTCCATTTCCCCGACGATGTTCCAAATGTCCATGTCTTATCTGATTTTAATTCAAGTATTGTTGTTGTTTCAAATTTTTGCACCCAATTCCCTTTTTCATTTTTCTTAAGAGGTATGAAATGAATAGCCCATTTTCCAATCAGGCTTAATTCCGAGAATGATTCATCTTCTTTCTGAACCTTAGGATTATAAG
>CAZXRI010000128.1:0-4105 GCA_964642765.1 uncultured Methanosarcinales archaeon
AATAAAAATTTAAAGATTCAAGAAAAATACATCTCAGCAGCAAGCTTTGCAGCAAGCTTTACAGTTATCCCATTTATGTCCTTGTCAGGATTTACTTCCATTATATCAACTGCCTTGAGGTTCTTCATCTTTTTCAGTCTGTTTAAGCAGAATAAAAGCTCTCTCGACGACAATCCTCCTGGGACAGGATATAATGTTCCAGGGGCTGAGCTTGGATCAACTGCATCAATATCTATCGAAACATACAAATCAGAAAAGGCATTGGCAAGCTCCATCACTGCCTCAAAAATATCCTTCAAGCCATACTCTGCGATTCCTTTCATGTCAAAATACCTTATCCTATTGGTGCGCATGAACTGCAATTCATCTAAGGACCATTCCCTTAGACCAACAATGATTATGTTCTCTTTCTTGATTACATTATTGCTTATTATTACTCTTAGCAGGTCATAAGGAAGACTATAATATTTTTCTCTTGCATCAGGATGTGCATCAAAGATTACAATTCCCGGATTATTGGAGATGGATGCAAATCCACCTACTAGAAAATAGGTGAGCATATGGTCTCCTCCTAAAGTAAGAAGCCTTCCTGATTCCTTTAAGATTTTAGACACTGTATCAGGAAGCTCTTGGTCTATGCTTTTTGTATTCTTAAATTCCTTAATGTCAAAGTTAGGAGAGATTCCGTCCTCGTTAAGGATTCCCTTTTTCAGCTCCTTGAGAATCTTTTCAGGAGCATATTCCACTCCTTTGTTTGATGGTATTCCGCAAAAATTTATCGGTAATGTCAGCAGATTCATTTCAGCCTCTTTTGTTTTTTGTTTATGTATTACTGCAATAAGCATGCCTTTTTAAAAATCTTTTCTAAAAGCTGCAAATCCCGAGAGCATTTTGATTTTATCCATTCGATTTTTCCAAGCCTGTAAGCCTTTTCAATGTCTGCACCTTTTAATTTGCTTTCTTCTAAATCTGATGTGTCTACATCGAGGATTTTTGTAAGTATCTCGAGGTTTGGGTTTATGAAGTTCTCATATTGCGAGAAAAACATCATTACGTCAAAATGGTTTGAATTTGGCATAGTCCACCTGTTTGTGTTTATCTGTATCGACGGGAATAATCCATTTATTGCTGAGCGGATTGTAAGGAATGGTATATCAAACTTATATCCGTTAAAGGTTACAATGACAACGTCGCTTTTTTTCTCTGAAGAAAGCTGATGCGGGTTAATGCTCAACCATAATTTTTCCAAGAGGGATTTTTCGTTTTCATCATGGATTATCTCAGGAGCTTTGCCCATCTCTTTAATTCCGACGACAATAACCTTTGAATAGAGAGGATTGAAAATTCTTCCTTCTTTGCCAATCTTGGAATCAATAAGATATGATTTTACTTCCTCGTTTTTTATTTCAAGCGGGATTGTTTCTATGTCAAGGAATATGTAGGGCATATTGATAATATGATAGCTGATTGTATATAAATTTGTTGGGATAGAAAATTGGATGAGAATAAGGGCAACCTTTTTATATCTACAAAATACCCGTTTTTCGAGGAAAAATGTTCTTATTGCTATGCCCAAAATGCAGGAATAAAATGAAGTATAACACAAGCGACAAATACCTTACAAAAAAGCGGAAAACCTGCGTCTATTGCGGCAAAAGCTTTAGTGTTATAGATTCAATAGTTGAGAGGCTGTAAACCTCAAGATGGAATCACAAAATATCTCAAATAGCGGGAATAATGGAAACAATGGCAACGGAGAGGAGAGAATAGTCCACAGGTCAATTGAGACTGAGATGAAGCAGTCTTATCTGGATTATTCAATGAGTGTTATAGTCGGAAGAGCATTGCCTGATGTTCGGGATGGCTTAAAGCCTGTGCACAGAAGGGTTCTTTATACAATGTGGGAAACTGGGTTGCTGCATAATCGCCCATTCAAGAAGTCTGCAAATGTCGTCGGGAATTGCATGGCTAAATACCATCCGCATGGAGATGCTGCGATTTATGATACCCTTGTGAGGCTTGCACAGAAATTTTCAATGAGGAACATCCTTGTTGATGGTCAGGGGAATTTCGGCTCAATTGACGGCGATTCTGCGGCTGCTATGAGATATTGCATTACAGGAGAGTCGCTTATCCTGACAGAGAAAGGCATTATTCCAATTGAGAGCATTTCAGATGAGAAAGAAAAAGAAATCAAGCTGAATGTCCTGAATTATCTCGGAGAGAAAAAACAGGCTGTAAAATTTTTTAATTCTGGAAAGCATGAGACAATCAGGATTGTTACAGAGCAAGGTTATGAGTTGGAAGGCACATCAAACCATCCAGTTCTTTGCTGGGCACTTGATGAGTTTGGCAAGCCTGCTGTCGAATGGAAGCTTCTGGAAGAGATAACCTCTGGCGATTATGTAATACTGAACAGAAGACACTCATTGTTTTCAAAGCACAATATTTCCCTCAAGAAATATTATCCAGAGAGCAAAAATCTCAAGGAAATAAAACTTCCAGAGCAGATGAATTCAGAGCTTGCTTTTCTGCTGGGACTGCTTGTTTCAGAGGGAAGCTTCCACCAGAATAAGATAATTTTCAACAACAAAGACATGGCTCTTTATGAAAATGCAAAAGAGATTATTGCCGTGCAATTCAGAGGGACTCAAGTTTATGAGAGAGACATTAAAGAAGGCTGCAGGGAGCTTGAGATTTATCACCAGAAAACTGTGCGATTCCTGAAGAATATTGGTTTGAAAGAAGCAAAATCTGATGCAAAGGAAATTCCGTTTAGTGTTCTGGCTTCTTCCAAAGAGGCTATAAAGGCATTTCTCGTCGGGCTTTATGAGGGTGATGGCTCTGTTATGTTTAAGCAGGACAAAAGGCATAATGGAAAATCAATTGAGCTGACTTATAATTCAAAGAGCAGAAAATTAATCCAGCAATTAAAGATAGTGTTGCTTAATTTCGGGATTGTAACGACTTCTCCTTACAAGGATAAAAGAAACGATTGCTTTAAGCTGATTATTTCTGGTTATGAGAATATAAAGAAATTCTATGAGGAGATTGGATTTTTTTCAGAGAGGAAAAACTCGATTCTTGCAAAGTGCTCATCATTAAACCCAAACAGGATGAGCAAGACTGATTTTATCCCTTACCTGAATAATTATCTAAGGAAGAATTACCACAATGAATTTGTCCAGAAGCATAATTTTGACAGGTATAACAACCTAAGAAAAAATCTTGCAAAGCTGTCTGAATCGTTGACTATCTCGGACAGGAAGATGATAGCATGGATTCTCGAGAATGAATATTTTTTCAACAAAGTAAATCTTATTGAAAATCAAAAAGAAAAGAAAGCTGTTTATTCTGTCAAGGTTAACAGCAAGTGCCATTCTTTTGTTGCCAATGGATTCATTAATCACAACACTGAGGCAAGACTCCACAAGCTAGCTGAGGAAATGCTCGAGGATATTGATAAGGAGACTGTTAAATTTGCAGCAAACTTCGACGGCTCAACTCAGGAGCCAACTGTTTTACCGTCTAAAGTCCCTAACCTTCTCCTTAATGGAAGCTCTGGGATTGCAGTCGGAATGGCGACAAACATTCCACCGCATAATCTTGCAGAGCTTGCTGATGCTGTTGTAAAGGTTATTGACAATCCTGAAATCACTCTCGGTGAAATAATGCAATCCATTCCAGGACCTGACTTTCCAACAGGAGGGATTATCTGCGGCAGAAGCGGAATCCTTCAGGCATATAAGACAGGAAGAGGAAAGGTTATCCTGAGGGCAAAGCATAAGATAGAGAACGACAATGTTATAATCACGGAAATTCCTTACATGGTCAATAAGTCCGAGCTGATTAGCCATATCGCAAGCCTTGTCAAGGAAAAGAAAATCGAGGGGATTTTTGATATTCGTGATGAATCAGATAAGGAAGGAATCAGGGTTGTGATTGAGCTGAAAAATTCTGAGCCAGCTATTGTCTTGAACCAGCTTTACAAGCATTCAAGATTGCAGACAACTTATGGCATTATTTTCCTTGCATTGGACCATAATGTTCCAAAGATTCTCGATATAAAGGATATTATTGCCAAGTTTATAGTCCATAGGATTGA
>CAZXRI010000129.1:0-4005 GCA_964642765.1 uncultured Methanosarcinales archaeon
TCCTCAGCAGTTTTCTCAGCAGAAGCTTTTGTCCCTGCAAATACCAATGCCTGCTTGTTTATCTTCAATGTATCCAGAATAATATTTATCGTCGGGCTATTTGTTTCTTCATGGATTTTGAGAGGCATAGCCATATCAGTGAAGTGCAATATTATAAATAGTTATTGTGAATACAATTATGAATCTTGACGATATTTTTTGGATAGCATTCCGTATGATGAGTATAAAAGTTCCACCACATTTTCTGGTAACTTAGGAAGTTTATCTGTCAATACATTATACGTGACTGGACTTTCTCTTACTCTAACACGAAATCCGCTTATACGCCCATCTCCAACATTAGGAGACTGAACAGAAATTCCTTCTATTCCTTCTAATCCAGTTATAATATCACGTCGCATATCAGGTGTCAAATTGTATTGACTTACTACATAATATGTTCCTCGCGGACCACCACCTAATAAACTTCTAAGCAAACTTATTCTTTCAACCCTTGTTTGTGTAATATTTATTCTTTCCATCTTATACCTCACCCTCCAAATTATTTAGATATCTACTCTTCAAAGTAGTAATGCCCATTTCCTATTTAATACTTATTGTTTTCGGCTTTTTCGGCTGGTTAATCACATGAACATTCCAGATAAACTCCTTCTTAATTTCTCCGTCAGAAACAACAACAGAAACTTCTTTCTTTCCCAATGATGAGAATTTCATCTTTAATTTAGGAGCGCCTTTGTAAGTCTGCATAAAGCCCGTATTCCAAGTATACTGCAGCTTGTCCTTATCCAAGTCCTCTGCAGAAACCTCGAATGTAATCACCTTGTTTGGATATGCGAAAAAAAACTTGTCTGGATTTGTCTTCCTTATCTCAGGCTCCCTGTTAACATTAACAACCTTAATCCCTGATTCCTGCTCAGCGCTAAACTCACCATCATAAGCAGTAACCTTGAATTTAATTTCCTTAGGAGAATCAGAACTGTTCCTGACAGTGTCAAAATCAGGAATCCACTTAATTGTTTCTAACTTAACAACCATTCCATTATTAACGCTGTCTTCATCTAGAGAAAAGCTTAAATCATCAAAATCAGGATCAGAAGCATCAACAGAAATCATTGCTTCCTCGCCTTCCTTAACCTCGATAACCTTAATCGGCTTGATAACAGGCTTCTGATTAACATTAACAACATTCACAGTCAGATTCTTCGAAACATAAAATTCACCGTCTGTGGCAGTAACAAGGACAATATGCATGCCTTCATCCTGAAAACTCGTCTGGTAGATATTTGAATTAACCCATCCTGAGAATTTATAGCTGAGCTTATCGCCATCAGGATCAGTTGCATTCGGAACAATCTCAAAAGACTCTCCTTCTTTTACAGTTATCTCATTCACCTGCGAAAAAACAGGTTGCCTGTTAACATCACTTATTGTAATGAGGATTGTTTGTGAGCTATTCAATTGCCTGCTGTGAGCATAAACATTTATCGGGAATGTTTTAGCAAGGATATGAAAGCCCCTGAGAATCCTGTCAGCAAATGATTCCTGCTTGACAGCATCAAAATCAGGAGTCCATATAATCCTATTCCCGTCGATAATTGCTCCTTTCGGCATGTTATCAGCAGAGAAAAATACAACATCTCCGTCTCTGTCAATAGCACTCAGGTTAATCTCAATCATCTCATTCTCTTTTGCCCTCTGCGGTTCGATAGAAAAAAACTCAGCAGGCCTGTCAACATCAAGAACATTCAGGCTCCATTCCCTCGATACAGTGCTTGCTCCGTCAGTAATCTCAACCTTTAAGTAATAATACCCGCTATCATCAAAGCCCGGCTTGAACCTTATCTCTTTTGTAGTTGAAGACAATTTACCGTTAAGATACCATGAATAATTAAGCACATCCTTATTCAGGTCAGAAGCCTCGACGATAAAATTGACTGTATCGCCTTCCTTTATGTCAAGGACATCACTATCAGGATTAACCTTTGTAATCACAGGAGGCTCTTCCTTTTTCAGCACAGTCAAAATAATATTCTCAACAGAAACATCTAAACTGTCTGAAACCTTTATCGTAATATTATATATGCCTGCATCGCCGTAAGTGGTCTGCCAGAATCCATTACTGTCGAGAGGAGGAGAATAATTAATGCTGAGATTATCTCCATCAGGATCAAAAGCCTGAGGCTGGATTGTTATTGGCTCTGTTTCATAAATTGTAAATTCGCTGAGAGAGTAAGCAATACTAAAAAGAAATAAAGATGCTATGGCGAAAAAAACCAGCTTTTTCATAGTTAAATTCCTATTATTTATTCCGATTATTTGCTTACAATTCCCTTGATTACAGGAGGCCTGTTTACATTCTGCACAACTATTTTGACATCCTGACTAACAGTATCTTTTCCGTCGGTAACGCTTACAGCAACCTTATACTCCCCTGCACTCTCATATGTTGTCTGCCACTCGCCGTTTTCTCCAATCGGGTCAGTTATCTTGAAAGTTAATTGGTCATTATCTGAGTCAGATGCAACTGGCAAAATCTTTACTATATCAGTTTCTTTTACAACAATATCATTGATTAAATCAAGCACTGGCTTTCTGTTCATGTTCTCAACATTTATCTTCCATGTCTGGCTTGATGATTGCTCACCGTCGGAAACAACCAGCATTACTTCATGCTGTCCAGCATCATCATATCCTAAAGAGTATTGGAAAACATTTCCGCTGCCCTTATCATTGCCGTCAATCTTCCATGTATATGCAAGCACATCCTTGTTAAGGTCAGATGCCTCTGCACTAAATTCCAGAATAGAATCCTCTTTTCCGTCAAGAGATAATGATTCAGGCATGAAGCTTGTAATTATCGGAGCTTCTTCTTTTTTGTTTATTATCACAAGAACCTGCTCTGATGTGCTTAATTCACCGTCGGAAACTGTTACAGTTACAGTATATTCTCCTGAATCTCCATATGCTGTCTGCCATTCTCCCTGTGCATTAAACGGTGATGTGTATGCATAAACAAGATTATCATTATCAGGATCAGATGCATCTGTTGAAAGTGCAACCTTTTCTGTTTCCTTTGCTATAATCACAGTTGCTGGCTTTGGCACTTTTGGCATTTCAGAATCAGAAGGCGAGTCTATTGTTATTTCACCTGATTGCGCTGTGGATGTTGCTGATGTTGTTGATGTTGTCTGGGAGATTAATTCTTCTGTTGTTGAATCAGATGTATCAGCAGGCATTATTGGCTTCTCAAGCTTTACTTCAATTTCATCTGCCTGAAATCCTATTTCTCCTCTGAGAACAACATCACTGGTTGGCTCTTTGCTTTCAACAGGGAATTCCTCTTGTGTTATAATAACAGCATCAGTTGATTTAATCTCGTCCTGTGATGCCCTTGCATTTATTGTTGCTTGTCCAGTTGAATTGACTGTAAATGTTCCGAGGGATGTCATTAAGTTTGTTTCTTTGTCAAACAGCCAAATTTCATATAAGTGCCTGTCATCCAAAGGCTTAAGATAGGTAATTTCAAGAGGAGCTTTCCCTTCTGCTGCAATTAAGGTAATTATTCCGCCGGGAGCTTTTTCTCCTGCAATCTTTTCAATGCCGATATAATCGAAGCCATTTGCGGTTTTTTTCTTTTCATTCTGGACACATGCAGACAGAATTAAAATTGCACATAATCCCAATATACCCAAGAGCTGCCTTTTTTTCAAGTTAACATCCCCCTTTTCGCCTTTATTTTTGTTATTTTAAAATGCTAATATGTATATAAATTTTGTGGTGGACACTATTTGAAAATAGTTACAGATTAATGGTGGTGAAAAACAGCATAATTAGATAACAAATAATTTAAGCTGAATTAAACTCCCACTACAAATGCCAGACTATTCTTTAAACCCCTCAGGATTGTATGTTGCATTAACAACTCCGTTTAATAGCAAAGGGAATATGGATTATTTTTTGTTGAGTCAGCATGCTAACCAGCTTGTTAGAGAAGGAGTTAGAGGA
>CAZXRI010000130.1:0-3982 GCA_964642765.1 uncultured Methanosarcinales archaeon
TTCTGCCCGTCAGATTTATGCTCAAATATTTGTGTGCTTTACTATATCTTCATTTCCCTCGGAAAATGACTTATGCCAGAGCTTGTCAATTTTTTTGTGGGTAAACATTCTCGGCTTTTTTCCTGAGTAAGATGCAACAACATGCCCGTTACCGACGAGAATATACTTGTATGTAACCAATCCCTCAAGCCCAACAGGGCCTCTTGGATGTAATTTTGCAGTCGAGATTCCAAGCTCAGCTCCTTTTCCATAACGGAAACCGTCAGCAAATCTCGTCGAGCAATTCCTCATGACAGATGAAGCATCAACATCATTCAAAAATTTGAAAGCTGATTTGTCATCCTTTGTTATTATTGCTTCTGTATGCCTTGAGCCAAATTTATTTATGTGAGATATTGCTTCCTCGACGGAGTTTACAACCTTTATCGAGATTATCATGTCATTGTATTCAGTTGCCCAGTCTTTTTCAACTGCCTTTTTTACAGAAAACCCTTTCTGACCTTTCAGGATTTTAATTACTGCATCATCTCCGCGAATCTCGACTTTTGCATCCTTGTATCTTTCAGCAATTTTCGGCAGGAATTTGTCTGCAATATCTTTATGCACAAGCAAGGTTTCCATTGCATTGCACACAGCAGGATACTGGCATTTTGCGTCGAAAGATATGTCAAGGGCTTTTTTCATGCCTGCTTTTTTGTCTATGTATAGATGGCATATCCCCTCATCATGCCCCACGACTGGAATTTTTGTGTTTTCCTTGATGAATTTCACAAAAGAGTTTGAGCCTCTTGGAACAATAAGGTCAATGTATTTATCCATCGAGAGCATTTGCTTTACATCTTCCCTTGTTTCAATCAGCTGAACAGAATCTGGAGGCAAGCCTGATTTTTTTAAAGATTCCCTGATTATCCCTACGAGAATCCTATTGGAGTTGACTGCTTCTGAGCCTCCTTTCATTATGACAGCATTTCCTGATTTTATGCATAAGCTTGATATTTGCACAGCAGCATCAGGCCTTGATTCAAAAATTACACCGATTACTCCGATAGGACAAGTAACCTGAAATAGTTCCAAGCCATTGTCCATCTCAACTGCTGACAGTGTTTTTCCAACAGGCTCATCCTGAAAGATAACTCCATGAACACTGCTGATTATCTCGCTGATTTTCTCGTCTGAAAGCTTTAGCCTTGCAAGAAGTGATTGTGAAAGCCTGCTTTTTTCTGCCTGAATTATGTCAAGCTTATTTGCCTTGAGAATTGCAGATTTATTTTTATCGAGGGAGATTGCAATCTCATTAAGTGCATTGTCCTTTCTTTCAGATGAAGCAGATGCAAGTTTCCGAGATGATTCCCTTGCTTTTACTGCAATTGATTCTATTTTTGATTGCATGGATTGTATTTTGTTATGGAATGATTTAAAGGTTTTGGTGTTTGAGCATCAGCCAGCAGAAACATATACCATATACCTGCATCATAAAAACTGAAAATATCTTCGACTGCAACTGGATAATTATCCTGATTATTGCTGTTACATTGATGAGTATTGTGGCGATGGTTGTTTAGGTGATGATTCAGAAAATTTATTGTCTTACTTTCAATTGAGCCCAAAGTATCGGAGTTCTTGGAAACCTATAATCTGCCCATGTCCTAGATTCAAGCCCTTTAGGCATAACAGCAGGCTGACCAACTGAAAAAATACTCTCTGGCAATGGCTGCTCAGCTAACCATGCATCATGCGCTCCTCCTGAGAAATATGCTTCCAGAGAACTTCCACGAATTACAAATCTTTGCGCAGGTGTTTTAGGAACATCAAATCCACCGTCTGGATTCCTCTCGAGAAAATAAAGATTTCCTGAACCTGATGCTCCCTTATTACTTGGATTATATCCTTCATGATTAGCAGTCTCAGCATAATATCCTAATGTTGAATTAGCAAGAACTCTTTCGTATTGTCTGACTTGAGCATTAACAGGAATTTCTGGTAATCCCTTTTGCCCGTCGAGGATATAAAATGATGTTGTTGTTTTCTGAGAATTATCATTGTCAGGAACAGTAACCTCAAAAACCTTTTTCCATGTACCTAATTCTGGTAATGCCTTATATGGCTTTCCTGTGAACTCGCCTGAATTCTGAACAGGATAATTGCCAGCAGGGATAGCATATTCACTTGTTCTTGTAATATATATTCCATCTCTTGCTTCAAACCCAACAATAGGCTCTTTATTCTGTATCCATGGATTAATTGAACTTTCGTCCTCGACAACCCTTGAAATCCTCAATTCTCTTCTTGTCTCAGGCTTAGAATCCTGTGGTTTTGCAACTGCTGTATTAGGAAACAATCCCATTGCAACTCCGACTGCAAATGCACTTACTGATATAAGAAATTGTCTGCGGCTCATAATATTACACCCCTTAAATAGATTAATTAATCCATTGGAGTATTTAATATTAGCGATTGAGAATTAAATTTCCAAAAATTCTCCCAAAAGTATTTTATAGCATGCAATAGACAATCTTTTTGTGAAGATTAAAAAAACAGGCTTATTCGTCGGAAGATTCCAGCCTTTTCACATTGCGCATCTCTCTGACATAAAGAATGCTCTCAAGTTAGTCAATGAATTAATTATTGTAATTGGAAGCTCTCAGGATTCAAGGACTAATGAAAATCCACTTTCTGCCGAAGAGAGAAAGGCAATGATTGAGGATGTGCTTAAAACAGAGAAAATCAAGGGATGCAGGATTTTTAGCCTTAATGATATTAACAATGATGATGAATGGGTTTCTCATGTCGAGAAGAATATGCCTGCATTTGATGTCGTATTCTCTGGAAACCCGAGGGTAATCAATTTATTCAGGAAAGCTGGTTATGATGTCATGGAGATAAAGCTGATTGAAGGCATAAACGGGACATTAATTCGTGAAAAAATAGCTTCCGGAAAAAGATGGAAGGATTTAGTCCCTGAATCAGTTGCAAG
This sequence comes from uncultured Methanosarcinales archaeon, assembly GCA_964642765.1. GTDB lineage: Archaea > Nanobdellota > Nanobdellia > Woesearchaeales > CAZXRI01 > CAZXRI01. Next base: position 2,975 of record CAZXRI010000130.1, read on the forward strand.
ATATATTGCACAATCAGATACAAAATTATTCTCGCAAAACATTTAAATAAACCCCGTCTTTCTTCAGATTTATGGGCCCATAGCTCAGCCTGGTTTAGAGCGCTGGTCTTATATGTCCGCGTTCTAGTCATAACGTAACTAAGCGAGCCAGCGGTCGCGTGTTCAAAGGCACGAACCGCAAAATCGGTTCACGCTTTGGTGCGGCGTAAAGCCGCACATGCTCCGTCGGTGTAAAATAGATTCGGAGCAAAACCAATTATCGAAAAGCCGAATGAATTATTGGTGTCGAACGTAAAAGTGCTTGAAACTCACGCTGGGCCCATATTTTTTGTAAAGAAGAAAACTTTTTATAGATTCCAGCTAATCCCATATTATGAAAAGAAAGATAAGCCTTATCGGAAGCATAATTATTCTGGCTATCCTGCTGGTTGCCCTTCTCCTTATATTTCATAGATTTGTAAATCCAAATGACAGGACGATTCCAAAGGAAATCCCGTCTGTAAATGTTCATGTTGAGTCCGGGAAAAATTATTGTCAGGAAGAATCCCGAGAAGGAGGATATTGCATAGAGGTATACCAGCCTGTATGCGGCTGGGTTGACAGCAAGAAAATTCAATGTATAAAATATCCATGCGCTCAGGAATATTCAAACAGCTGCTTTGCATGCCAAGACGAGAAAGTCGAATATTGGACAGAAGGTGAATGCCCTAAATAATTGAATTTATCTCATTTAGCTTTTGGCACTAATAGCACAATACCTTGCCTTTCATCCACAATCATACTATCTGAGAATCCATCTGTTTTATCAATATTGTATTCAAACGTCCCAGAAATTTTTCTAACTCCATGAGAATCAGCCATGACATATACTCTCGCAGGAATAGCAGAAACCTGATTAATTTTCCCGCTCGTTGATATATGAACACTAATCACAGAATAACCATTAACAACTCCATCAAGCCCTCTAAACTCAGCAGTTATCTGGGATGGATTGTTACCAAGCTCATT
>CAZXRI010000131.1:0-3971 GCA_964642765.1 uncultured Methanosarcinales archaeon
AAATCCTGTTTGCAACTATTAAATCAATCTTGGATTTTTTCAGCCTTTCAAAAGCTGAATCAACAAGCTTATTATCAGAGACATCTGCTTCTGCCTTAAACCCGACGGCAAATCCTTTTGGATTGATTTTCTTCAGCTCATCAAGAATCTTTTTTGCAGGGACTAACTTTAATTTAATACCTTTTCCAGAAGGTAATTTTCCCTTGGTTGGCTTAACCCTGAAATCTGGCACAGCAGCGCAATGCACAATTATATCATAATCCTTGTTTTTCTTTATCCCTGAAAGCAATTCCTGCGAAGAGCAGACATTTATTTCCTGCATTTTTTCAGACGGAGAAACAAATGCGTCGCCTTTTATCAGGACAACATCAGCTCCCCTGAATGCAAGCTCGTCTGCAATGGCAATCCCCATTTTTCCAGAGCTTTGATTTGTTATTATACGGACAGCATCAATTTTTTCTGACAATGCACCTGCTGTTACAATAGCCTTTTTCCCTCGGAAAGAATCTTTCTTCTCGAAGAATAGGTTTATCTCGTCAAGAATTTTATCAGTATCAGACATCCTTCCTATGCCTTTATCGCCGCATGCCAAATCTCCGGATTCAGGGCCAATGAAGTGATATCCTGCTTTTTTCAGCTTTGAGATATTATCCTGCACAATCTTGTTCTCATACATATTGCAGTTCATTGCAGGGCAGACAAATATTTTTGCTTTGGAAGCCAATAATACCGTCGAGAGCAAATCATCTGCAATTCCATTTGCAGCTTTCCCTATTATATTTGCAGTTGCAGGAGCCAGAATAATCAAATCAGGAAACTTTGCAAGGTTGATGTGCGTGTAAATATCTGGATTGGTTTTATAGTCTGAATAATCATGACATTCAATAAAAAGCTGGGAAAAAACCTCGCATGGAAGCTTATCCTTCTTAATTAGCTTTTCAGCATTATTGGTTATGACTGCCTTGACATCTGCTCCTGACTTTTTAAGTTTCTCGACGAGAATTCCAACCTTATATGCAGCTATGCTAGAAGAAATTCCGATAAGAATCCTTTTTTTGTTAATGAATGTCATCATATTATGTTGCATAATCCCATGCTTAAGCCAGATGCATATTTAAGATTTGTTGTATAGGAGTAATCACTTTAAAGTTATTAACAAGGAAAAGTATATAAACCAAATACAACTACATAGTGTTATTCTTTGAAAGTAATGAACAGAATATCTGAGGGGGAGCGGAAATGAAACAAATAGGAATATGGCTTATTGCATTGATATTAACACTTACAGCATTATCAATTACTTATGCGGCAGATGACACTATTTTGTATAACCTGAAAATCCTGAAAGATTATGGAATAGATACAGATTCAGACGGAAAATTTGATTATCTTGCAATTGATGCAAACATTACATTCCCTGCCGACGGCAATTACAAGATAATAACCGAGCTAAGCGATTCGCAGAATAATCTAATAACCATGCACACTGAATCAAGCCAATTCACAGCAGGAGAAAAAATCCTCAAGATAAACCTAAGCGGGATTGAGATTTATGCAAATAAGATAAACGGGTCATACAAGATTCATATGATTATACTAAAGGATAATACTCAGCCTGTTTCATACCCTGATATTCATTCAACTGCACCTTACAAATATACAGACTTTCAGAAATCATATGCTTACTTTACAGGTGAATTCAAGGATTCAGGAGTTGACCAGAACTCCGACGGATTTTACGATTACCTGAACATTTCTGCCAAGCTCAACATTACAAAGCCAGGAAAATATATTGTTTCAGGAATTCTTCTGACCAGCAATGATGCTGATGACATTTCCAATAATCCTGAATTGCATCTTACAATATCTGAGCCAGGCATTTATAATGCCAATATTCTTTTTAGCGGAGTAAGGATATACCAATTCAAAACAAGCGGAAAATATACATCTAAATTAAGAATAGAAGAAGAAGTAGAGCTGAAAGACAGCGACAAGCAAACTAAAATCCATTATGTCATGGACACTTACACGTATACAACATCAGAATACAATTCAGATAAATTCCAGAAGCCTTATGTGATGTTTACCGGAAAGTTCTCGGAAAAGGGAATTGACCAAGACAAGGACGGCAAGTTCAGCAGGGTGGCTGCTAATGTAGAGATAAACGTGAGCTCAGAGAGAAACTATTTAATAAAAGGGATTTTTGGCGCAAAATTAATTGATATAGAGAGCAGGCAGGAAGCCAACCTGAAAAGCGGAATCCAGAATATCAGCATGGTTTTCGACGGTAAGAAGATTCTGGATAGCGGGAAAGATGGACCATATCTCTTATATGTTGAAATAAGCGCAATAGGTGAAAATTATGTTGAAAGCACAGTTTACAATACAGCATCTTACAAATATACTGACTTTGAGCCGTATAATGAGGATGTAAAAATAAATTCAACAACATTCAATGGCGAAACAACTGACTTTTCTGCAATTCCTGATTTAAACAAGGCAGCCAATATTGTTCTGGATAAAGTCCAGTATGGCAAGATAGATTTTGGAAGCAATGTAATTAACCTTTCAGGCTCGCTTGATTTGGATAAGTATGTTGCAATAGACAATAATATCGTCGGGATTGATACATCCATAATTCCTCAGTTGAATAAGTCTGCAAAGATTACAATGAGAGGCTTAGGATTTTCTAATATGCCTATTCTTTATTATTCTGATGGATTCGGAGCAAGTTCAGGAAGAATATGTACAGCAGATATTTGCAGCAATCCGTCCTATAACGCAGCAACCGGGACGCTAACATTTGATGCATCGCATTTCTCGACATTCTGGACTGTGAAGAACAGCACAAGCAAGCTTAAGATATCTGAAGTTGATGTAGAGGTTGATTCTGATGATTCGAATAATCTCCACGATAAAGATAAAATTGGAGATGATGCAAAACCCGGCTCAACATTGGTATTTAGTATTAAACTTAAAAACCTGTTTACAAAGGCAGAAGGGATAAAGCTTACTGATGTTTCTGCAAAGATATTTATCAAAGATTTGGATGACGGCTCTGATATAGATGAGACATCTGAGGAAGTTGATATTAAGACTGAGAATGATGAGGTTGTTGAGATTAGAATTGATGTTCCTATGAATGTTGATGCAGGCACTTATGATGTTGAGATAACTGCTGAAGGCAGAGATGATGTTAATGATGAGACGCATGATGATTCTATTGTATTATACCTCGACGTTAAGAAGGATAAGCATAATGTTGCTGTTGATAAGTTTTCTGTGTCTCCTGATGTTATAAGCTGTACAAGGTCTGTGTCGTTTATTGTCCAGCTTGCGAATATCGGAAGCAATGACGAGGATGATATTTCATATACAATTAAAAACAGCGCGCTTGGAATTAATCTTCATGAAAGAGGAATTAGCATTGATGAGGGTACCGAGGATAATGTGTATAAGAGAACTTTAATTTCGCAGATTGATAGTGATGTGCCTGATGGAATTTATACTCTTGACTTTGAGGCAGAGTTCAGGAATGGAAATAAGTTATCCAGCAAAAGCGCAGATTTAACTGTCCAGACTTGTTCTGCATTATCGTCAGCAGAGAGAAACATTGATACAAGGCAGGCAGGTATAAATGCTGATGATTCTGGTGTTGTGACAAATGTAATTTCAAATAAGGTGGAAGAGACTCCTGTAACAGATGTTTCAATCGGGAATGGAAGGATATATTTTATTATGTTCCTTTTGTTTCTTGTTATAATATTAACCGTGTTTATTCTTTTCCTCGCTTTTTTAAAAAAGAGGAGAAGGTATTGAGAGTATTTAGATGTGAGAGTATTTATAACAGAAGACCAAAGTAATTAATCAAAATGTTTGGTCTTCTGAGATGCTGAGAAATTCTCGACGAATTTCTGGCACCTCCTCATACTATTCTGAGGTATAAGTAAACGCCATAATTATATTAAAAA
>CAZXRI010000132.1:0-3935 GCA_964642765.1 uncultured Methanosarcinales archaeon
CATCTTTTCCTTTAATATCATTGCCTTTACTCTTGCGTCTTTCATGCCAAAATGAGTTGTGAGCATTTCATTCTTTGCATTTTGCGTCATAATATCTTTTATCTGCCTCATACTTTCCTTGCCTTTGACTATAATTGTTTCTGCTATCTCTTTTAACAATGGCATTTGCGGAGGCAGTTTTAGGCTTTTAATCTCCTCCTTAATCTTTTGAAGTTCATCCCTCTTTTTTTCCAGATAAGCGGAAAGCGCAATTTTTGGCTCGGAAATTTTAAACAGCTTTGGGCTTGAATTTGTTATTGAAACGAGCCCTTTTTGCTCTAATGATGTAAGAATATTATAAATCCTGCCGTAAGGAACATCGCAGTTCTTGCAAATCTCTTTTGAAGTAGCTTCATCCAACTTGTAGAGGGCAGTATATGCAGATTTTTCGTATTTGTTAAGCTTCAGCTTATCGAGAATATCAGGAAGGTTCATTGCAACCTATAAAAGTTGTTGCAACTATTTAAATATTTCTCGTGATATGCTTATGTTATGGAAAGAAAGCTGATTATTTATGAGGAGTATACAATGCTTCTCCAGATGGAGCGGATAAATGAGGTTTATTGGAATCAGAATCTGAAATATCTGGACGATAACAATAATGTTAGAGGTCCACATCCTAGTGTTGTGGGCTTTTTCAATGATAGGCAAGGAAATTTAGGAACAACACTTGATTTAGGATGTAATTACGGAAGGCATTTCCATTATTTAACTGGAGAGGAAATCAATGTCCATGGCGTTGACATTGCTAGCGATGTTATAGAGAAAGTCCAAGAAGAATCATTAAAAAGGTATGGAAATGATTTTCCTACAGGTGAAAGGCTGAAGTGCGCTTCAATGTTAAGCCTGCCTTTTACTGATAATTTTTTTGATACAGTTGTGGCATGGGGAGTTTTTCATCAAAGCACTCCTTTAGGCGGTATGTTAGGGCTTGAAGAGTCTTACCGTGTTTTGAATTCAGGAGGAATAATGTATGGAAGTGTCAGGACTGATAATCTCCTTCCAGACGGGAAAATGAGGGAAGGAACATATTTTTCTTATAATGTTCTTCCTCAAAGGACATTTTATGAGCCAAAAGAGTTCATGGAAACTGCTAGGTCTATTGGGTTTGAATCTGGTTTTTTTGCAGACGGAGAATTCGTTCCTTATCGCAGTATTAATGCAATGCAGAACTACACAATATTGCCTCCGCAAGCAGGAAGAACAGATTCCAGAATAGTATTTACCTTTAGAAAAAATCCTGAATTGAAAAGATTAGAGGTAATTGTCGAGGGAAGATAAATAAATCATTCCTTTATCCTCGCAGTGCATACAAATGTTACTGTATCATCAACCTTCTGCTCCCGACGGAATTTTATGAGGAATAAATTGAACTCCTCAACATCCTTGAATTTGAGCTTCATGATTATATCGTATTCTCCTGTTATTCCATAGACTTCTTTTATGTGCTTGCTGCTCAAAAAGCTTTCGTCGAGAAGAACACTCGGCCTTGTTTTTACCATCATGAACACTATGAAGTTCTCTCCTATTTCCTTGTCATCGACAACTATGCTAAATTGCCTGATTGTTTTTTTTGCCTTGAGATTAAGGATTCTTTTGTGGACAGTGCTTGGCCTTAGGCTGGTTTTTTTGGCAATGTTCTTTACTGTCATTCTGGAATCTTTTTTGAGCTGCTCAAGAATCTTCAAGTCCTTATTGTCCATAGAATGGATAAAATCTAAGAGAATATATTAATTTTTCTAAAATATCCATCATTTTCTATTTTAGATATGAAAAAGCTCATTTTTGATTGAAAAAGTATATATCTATCCAAATGTATGTATATTACGGTGATGATTATGGATAAAGGAAAAAGCTATGAAGTCAAAGACATAAAACTTGCAGAGCAAGGAAGAATGAATATCTCATGGGCAGAGCAGGAGATGAAGGCTCTTCTTACCTTAAAGTCAAGATTTGAGAAGGAAAAGCCATTTGAGGGAGTAAGAATTGGCATGGCACTGCACGTAACAAAAGAAACTGCTGTTCTTGTAAGGACATTAATTGCAGGCGGAGCAGATGTTTCAATTACTGGATGTAATCCATTAAGCACGCAGGATGATGTTGCTGCTGCACTTGCTGAAGAAGGAGTTTCTGTTTATGCATACAAAGGAGAAACGAAAGAAGATTATTATCGCTACCTTAATATTATATTGGACAGCAAGCCAAACATAACCATAGACGACGGATGCGACCTTGTTACAGAAATCCACGTAAAAAGAAAAGAGCTTCTCAGGGATGTTATAGGAGGATGCGAAGAAACAACAACAGGGATTATAAGATTAAAGGCAATGGAAAAAGAAGGCATTTTGAAATATCCTATGATTGCTGTGAACGATAATAAGACAAAGCATCTTGTTGATAATTATTATGGAACAGGACAAAGCACAATGGACGGGATTTTGAGGGCGACAAATATTTTGTTTGCAGGAAAAAACTTTGTTGTGTGCGGCTATGGCTCATGCGGAAAAGGTGTTGCCCTAAGGGCAAGGGGAATGGGCTCTGATGTTATTGTTACAGAGGTTGATTCGTTCAGGGCATTGCAGGCAAGATTAGATGGGTTCAGGGTAATGCCTATTGTGGATGCAGCTAAAATCGGAGATATTTTTGTTACAGTAACAGGAAATAAAAAAGTGATTTCTATCGAGCATATTAAGGCAATGAAGGATGGAGTTATTCTTGCAAACTCAGGACACTTTGATGCTGAGGTTGATGTTGCAGGCTTGAAAAATGATGCTGTAAATACAAGAAGAATCAGGCCTTTCCTCGATGAGTATGAGCTTTCTAATGGAAGAAAAGTTTATTTGGGCGGAGAAGGGCGTTTGATAAATCTTGCTGCTGCTGAAGGCCATCCGAGCGCTGTGATGAGCTTGTCTTTCTGCGGCCAAGCATTGGCTGTTGAGCATCTCATAATAAATAAAGGAAAACTCTCAAATAACGTAATTGTCCTTCCTGAAGAAATAGACGAAAGAATTGCATCATTGCAGCTTGAGACAATGGGAATAAAGAAGGATGTTTTGACAGACGAGCAGAAGAAATATCTCGAAAGCTGGAATGAAGGAACTTGAATAATTATTTTTTAATTTTATCTTTCATTTTTCTCTTATAGTATAACAGAAAACCTAAGTTTTTAATATTCTTATTAGGTTTTCTGAGATATAAGTAAAGCACATATTTATATTAATTATTTTGGTGCTTTATTATAAATCCTTGTAATAATTACTCCGAGAATAAATGATGCAAAAGATATACCTATGATAAAGATTATTGTTTTCCCGTCTGTATTATAGAGGTAAATCTTAGGCTTTTCCTTGAAATAAATATCGAGGTTGCTCAGCTCGAGAGAATATCCTGCATAAAGAAGGGCTGAGTATTTGTCAGATGCCTTTAGCGAGTCTGCATACTCGTAATAACTGTATCCGAGAATTGGAAAGATTCCTCTTGTGGACTCTTCCGCAATATTGCTTTTGATTATGTCGAGCTTTTTCTGGATGAAGTTATCAATCTGCGAAACATCAAGGGTTATTGTGCTCTGCAATGTTGTTATCTCGGATTTTGACTTTGATGCTTTGTAAAGGCACATTGCAAAGTTTTTATTCTTAATGTCCTTGTATGCTGAATCAATGTCATTCTTAATGTTTGTTAGCGGAAGAGGCAGCTGGCTGCTTACATACTGGAAATATTCCTCGACTTCAGCAAGCTTTTTCCTGCATGAATCCTCGAGAAGCTCATTGTTGAAGTTAAACTGCTTACCCCTGTTGTCTAAGAATTTCAGCCATGCAACTGCTGAGTTAATCCTTTCTGATGCAAAAGCAATCCTCGAGAGCCTTTCATGGATAATCTCGGACTCTCTTCACTTG
>CAZXRI010000133.1:0-2508 GCA_964642765.1 uncultured Methanosarcinales archaeon
GTCAAGTCTGATTCAAGAGCAAGCCCTTTTAATTCTCTGGAAATGATTCTTTTTGCAGATGTGATTTCTTCAGGTAATTTAGATGGTGTTACAGCCGGACTGATTGTGAAGGATAGGTATGGTGCATTTGTTCCTGCATTAATGTCTGGTTATGGTTCTTCACATCATGCTTTACAATCTCATCAATCACATGATTTTGGAAATTCACATTTGCAGTTGCCGAGAGGGATTAAGCCTATTCATCAACTTAGGATGTCTTTAGGTTATTATCCTGCACAGAATGCTGCTGCTCATCAGGATTATGCTTCTGAGAGGGGTTATGCCAGAGCAGGCGTTCAGCAGGATTCACTTGGAATTGAAGGAGGAGTTGCTTATAATCTGAATTCAGCATCTAATTATTATTCAGGTTCAGATAGTATGTATACCTTAAGTAAACAGCTTCCACTTCCTGCTTTTTCAGAGCATGCAATGGCTCAGATGTTTTATGCTGAGAATAATCATGTTACTTCTCAAGTTCAAAGTGTTGTGTATAATGTTGTGCCTGTATTGCTTGCCGATATGCCAAAGACAGGAAGTCATGATATAAGTGTAAGTGTCCCTGCACAGAAAGCTGGTTTGGATTATAAGCTTGTTTTACATGAGAATTTTGGGATTCAATATGCACTAAAGGATTTTGGAAACCATGTTCCTGCTTATCATGCTCAGAATGTTGGTGATAATCAGAAGGTTGAGGAAAGCAGAAGAGATATGCCAAGGTTTGATAATTCTAATCAGCCAACTGAAGTTAGAGATATAAGCAGTTTGGCAAATGCTGTTAATGTTCCTGTAAATAATTCTCAGATGCCAAATCTGCATGGATATAAGCAGCTTGATGCACAGCAGATTGTTCCTCTTCCTTATCGTGATGAGAAATCCCAAGATGTTGTAAAAGCAGAAATACCTTTAGTGAGTATTAATTATGCAGATGGAAATATCAAGATTGGTAATCAGGATAGGTTAACTCAGAGTATATCACCTCAACTGTATGTGTTGGAGCAATCAATTTATGTTCCAGCATTGTCTATTGATTTGAAACCTGCTGAGGCTTATCATGTACAGAATCAACAGCAAGAAGCTGTTCAGTATAATTTGAGAGATAACTTGCCTCTGGAAAGCCAGCAGGGACAGCAGAAATCAGAGAAATCATCAGAACCGTTATACGTTCAGCCTGAACAGGCAATTTATCAGAAGGAAGTCCCATACAGGAGTGATGAGAGAAGATTGGACGTGAGAAGAAGAGAAGATGAAAGAAAGCCTTATGAATATCGTCGGGAAAACAGGAAACTTGATGATGTTGTTGCACAGACTAGAATTGTTGAGATATTAGTTCCTGCTATTAACATAGATGCAAGCTATTTGGCTGGATTAAGCGATGCACAAACACTTGCTCATGAGCCAAATCAATTAGCTGAAAACAATCATCATAATTATCAGACGACAAATGCTCCTTCTGTCGAGGCAGTTGTTAATGTTATTGCTGAGAAAGGTCTTCATGCTTATTTTGATGATCACAATGTGAGAGAGACATTTGCAGTGAATTATTCCCAACCTTCTTTTACCTCTTCTGAAATTCAGGTAATGCCAATTGATTATCAGGCATTACAGGCAGTTGCTTTACAGCCTGTCCAGATGACTCAGGTTATTTATGCTGGAAGCAAAACATCAGAGCCGATAAGCCTTCAAATCCCGACGGAAGTCCTTGTTAAAACCCCTGAGATTATTTCTGTTTTGGCTTCTCTTGTTAATTCTGCAAATTCAGGATACCAAATTGCTATATCAAGGGATGAGCCAAAGGCAATAGCACAAGGTAATTCTCAGCCAAGTGTCCATGAGAATGTTTCTTTACCTGCATCAAGTCTTGATAATGCGGTTGAGCAATTACAGATTAATAGGCAATCACCAAGTCCATCTGTGAATATTCCTGATTATTCAGTTCCTCTTCCTGAGAGAAAACAGGTTGTTGTATTTGATCCAACTTATCTGAGAAATCTTGAGGAGACATTGATGGATATTAATGTAAGGCATGGAACAAATCTTTCTCTGACTAAGCTTTTCGAAGAAGCAGCAAGAAAGCCACTTGAATTTTATCAGAGAACAAAAGCAGATAATAGTTATTGCGCAGCAACCACTAATTTGGAAGCAAGAACAGACGGAAGATTGTATAATGCTTTAACTAATTCTGCTATTGAAGGGATAAGGATTCTTTATGATGGGCGAGTTGCTAATGCTGCAAGAGGAAGGGAAACAATTAATATGCAGGTTTATCAGACATTGAATTCGATTCTTGCAAAAGAGCAGTCTGTGAATGAGTATGGTTATGCTAATGTTGGTGCTGAGAGCAGAAATGTCGAGAAGGGAAGCATTTTGTATAATGTTATTCAAGGTAGTAATGGCACAATTGTTCCTGTTTTGATGAAGTATCGTGATACTGTTACAGAGAAGGATAATTCTGCTGTTATGCTTGTTGCT
>CAZXRI010000133.1:2518-3881 GCA_964642765.1 uncultured Methanosarcinales archaeon
TTATCTCGGGAAATTAAAAGAGCTTGCTAAAGAGCAGGGGCTTTCTCAGCAGGAGATTGCACAGATTAATATTAGTACCATCGAGGATTCTCTTTATTGGAGCGCTAAGCTTGGAACTGGTGTTGTTGTTCAGGTTAGAGAAAAAGGAAGGAATGATTTCCATGAATTGGAATGGGATTCTTCTGGAAGTAATCCTCTTGAGAGAATTGCTCAGGAAGGCTTGGAGTATCGGGTTGTTTTTGTCGGTAAGAATTTTTATGTGCCTCAGACTGAATCTTTAAAGGTTGTTTCTATCGAGCAAAAACTCAGGGATAGAGAGCAGAAAAAGGATTTGTATGTTCCGACTAAAAAGGATAGTGGCTATTGCGGTTCTCTTGATGGTCTGGAGTTAAGGCTTGATGGAAGGCTTGCTGATTCTTCTGGAAGAGTCAAAGAAGGCTTCCAGAGTTTTTACAGATTTGATGTTGATGCAAGCGAATCTGCAAGACAAGGAAGTCAGAGTATTAGTGTTGGAACTTATAGGACAGTGAATAGTAAGACAGAAGGAAATGATTCTGTGAATAGGTTTGGTTATGAGAAAACTGGTAAAAGGGCTTTGACTGTCGAGGAAGGAACTCCATTGTATGAAGTTTTAAAAAATTCTAATGGAAAGAGAGTTGCTGTTGAGATAGAATACAAGGATACTGTGCATCAGAATTCAGACGGAAGTGCAATTTATAATAAGACAATAATGCTTGTTGCTGTGAATGATGCTAATTATTTGATGTTTTTGAGAGAAGAAGCTAAGAAACAAGGCAAGGATTCTGACTATATTAGGAATATTAGGATTGATACAGTTGAGAATTCAATGAAGTATTCTGATGATTTGAAGACTGGATTAGTTGTTTATCTTAAGAAGAAAGGGCAAAGTAATTTTTCAGAACCAAAGTTTGTTCCTGATGCACCTACTCCTTTGATTGATAAGATTATTGATCCTTATAATATTATGGAGGCATTTATAACAAGTGCTTATTATCATGAGAAGCCGGTTGCTCAATCAGGGATGAAGAAGGCTGCTTGATTATTTTTTTCTTTCTGAAAAGAAACCTTTAAATTACGACTTAGATTTCAGATAAATTAATGCTCCCATAGTGTAGCCCGGACAATCATACGGCCCTCTCGCGGCTGTGACACGGGTTCGAATCCCGTTGGGAGCAGTTTTTATTTTTTGTATACTAGCGAGACATAGAGGAAATCCTTCTCGACAACCTTTTTGCAGGTTCTTCGATAGTTCAACACCAGTAATTGATTAGGTGATTTGATAAGTGGTTCTGCTTGCCTTCCTCTTTGCATATAGGCAAGCACGTGCGGCTTTACGCCGCAC